>JAREAI010000232.1:0-4669 GCA_029240435.1 Nitrososphaeraceae archaeon
TGAAATATGGCTTTGATTCTATTTGGCTTCAGTCAGATGAGATGCTCCTTTATGGATGTGACAACAAGAATTTCATTCCAAATTCTGATGCAATATTGGATGTGTGGAAAGGATTAAAATCTGTGGGCGCAAATTTTGTTGGAACAACTCATATGACATTATCAGCTGTGACGTCTTCACCTGACCTTATCAAGAATCTTTCAGCAGTCAACAATATGGATGCAAGTGGAAGATGGCTTGCCACAAATTTAGGAGTAGAGACAGTAGCGCCGAGAATGGTCAAAAAACATCTAGGCGTAAAGACCAAGCCATATCAGCCAGAGGAGTGGGGTGCGGTAGTAAGAGAAGGTTGTAAAATTCTAAACGAAAATCATTGGTTTCCCGCACTGACTCTTATTATAGGATGGCCAGATGAAACGCCCGATGAGACGCAGTATACAATAGATCTGATTGAGGATTTCAGAGAAATGAATATGAGAGGTTTAGTTGCGCCACTACTTTATCAAGATTTTTCAGAAAAGAATTCAATGCACTTTGGAAACTTAAATGAAGCACAATTTACTTTATTCTGGAAATGTTGGCAACACAACTTATGGGTAATCAACGATATAATTCCTATAATTATAAGAAATAAGACATATGGTCCTGCAATGAAACTATTCATGGCCGGCTTAATAAAGGCTGGAACTTGGGCTATAATGAGATATCTTCGAGGATTATCGAAAGATCTCTTTGATGGGCAGATCCCTGAGGATATTGTTGATAGGTACACCAGACAGAGATCAGTGACAGCACCAGTACCACCGCGTCTCTAAAACTGTAATTTTTTTCAATTATTACATTTATTATTTAGATTCCAAATACTGGATTGCACTGTCTGCAATAGTTGCATTTTTAGGTGTCAAAATGATAAAGTAATTTTTATCCGCTCGTTCTACTGCTGAGACTATTTTATATTTCTTAGTCGAAATGTCAAATTCTATCATTCCTGGCTCTATCTTACCTTTTGTATAAATCATCATGAGTACATCTCCCGAAAGTGGCGTCAAAGGGACAATGGAAAACACATAGCCCTTATAGGAGCTGACAGGTAGAACCTGTTTCATATATGGTGCAACTGACACTAGGTAAAGAAAAACATCTTCTACTGTTGAGAATTCTTCAAATTCAAATTTCATACATTAGTTGTCGACGTTTCCATGATATAAGGCTTTAAAAATGAAAAAAGAACGTAATTTATCCATAAGATTCGAACTTTACGTCATAGCTTCCATCTTTTCTCTTATTTCGTTCAGTAACAAAACCCTTTGGAACCAAGTAATCAAGTGCACCATCTACAGTACCCTGCCATCCGCATACATAAAATGAAGTATTTTCTGGTGTTATTTTTTCGCCGACTAGTTCTTCCAGGGGTGATCGGTCTATCCCAGCCTTAGGTCTTAAGAATGATTCTACTCTTCCTTTCTGACCACTCCATGTTCTATTGAACCATTCTTGGGGCCTGCTGATGCTTGCTCTATACCGGAAATTCCATTTATCCTTTCCTTTATCTAAGCTGTCTTCTTCCAAATCCGTTAATAGTTCTCGATAACTTAGTTCATCGACGTAACTTGCTCCGTGCAAGACAATTACCTCACGCTTACTTCCAATTGATTTTAGATGTAATGAATATGCTATAAAAGGTGCCAAACCTGTACCGCCTCCTATCATAACCATTCTTCTGTTATCAGGCGATCCATCATGCATCTTTTCATTAATAGTAAATATTCCAACGGGTTTGACCCAAAAGATTTCGTCGCCTTCTTTTTTATTGAACAAGTCAGTGGTGAGTCGACCTGGAACAGGTTTTCGTACCCATCTAATAAGCAATTCAAAATGTTTTTTTTGTTCCGGTGGAGAAGCAATAGAGTATGCCCGTCGTATTATCTTCCCTTCGGCTGGTAGATAAGTTCCCAAAGTAACAAATTGGCCAGCTTTGAATTCTGGAACAGGACCGTCAGAAGGTGTTACACGAATGATAACAAGGTCTTCCTTGAGTACACGGACATAAGTTACCGCTCCCTTATTGTCAACTACCATACAATCCTCAAATTCAATTTATGCTAAATAAATATATTGTTATCGTGTAGATACGTAATCTTATTTGGAAAGTAAATGCTTTATTAAATAATGACAAGATGGTTCAATACAAAAGACTTTTCTCGCAATTCTAATGAAATAGATCAACTTATACAAACCATAAACGAACAAAGTGCAGAACAGAGGCAAATAGTAGACAGTTTTAATAAAGCAATGAACAATTTCGCAGAACAAAGGTCACTGGAATCATGTCTAGAAGCTCTAAATACTTCTATGCAAATCGCAAATATTAGAGGTAAATTAGTTGAATGTTATGTATATTATGCAAGATTATTAGAAAAGGAAGTGATTAGATTAAGTAAAATAAAGGATATGAAAGATAGCCAAAAGTAGTATTAAATAGGCATGAAGGAGATATTTATTTTTATTATTTATCTTGGCAAAAGTTAGCATCACTATATTATTCTCACACTCAAGACAAGATGGATCTTCATTGACTTCTATTCTCTGCGTCTCTAATTTTCCTCATTATTGAAATACAATGCGATTTCTAATCCTACCGAGCCTTTCTATAGAAATTTCAACAATGTCGTCATCTTTTAGATACTTTGGTTCCTTCATGGACATTGCTACGCCTGCTGGAGTTCCCGTTGATATTATGTCCCCAGCTTCTATTGTCATAAGCGTACTCAAACTCGAAATTATCTTCTTTATAGGTATTACCATAT
The DNA here is from genome assembly GCA_029240435.1 of Nitrososphaeraceae archaeon. Classification (GTDB taxonomy): domain Archaea; phylum Thermoproteota; class Nitrososphaeria; order Nitrososphaerales; family Nitrososphaeraceae; genus JAJNBK01. The sequence continues at coordinate 2,808 of JAREAI010000232.1, forward strand.
TTATACTAGATGAATTCTGTCGCATTTCTCCATTAACCTTGGTGATGATCTTTAAGTTCTGCGGATCCTCTATTTCGTCTTTAGTTGTTATCCAAGGACCACATGGCGCAAAAGTATCAATACTCTTTCCTCGCGTGAATTGTTTGTCTTTGAACTGGATATCTCTTGCAGACACATCGTGTAAAATCATATATCCAAAAACAGAATCAAGCGCATGCTCTACCGATACCTTTTTAATATCCTTTCCTATTATTGCAGCAATTTCTGCTTCGTAATCTAAACGCTTAACAAACGAAGGGCAAATAATGTCGCTAAAGGGAGGATTTAATGTAGTCCTTGGTTTCATAAATATTACGGGTTCATCAGAAGGTGTTAATCCTGCGTCTTTGGCATGATCATAATAGTTAAAGGCGAGACAAATTATCTTGGATGGATTAGGTAGAGGAGCTAACAGTCCAACATCTTCAATTCTGTGAGTATATTGCAATTTCCCTTGATGTTCTTTTACTTCACCTAACCAACCTTCAAACATAAATTCCTTAATGCGAGGAGGAATAGGAATGCCTGTTTGTTCTTGGATCTCCGATTTTGTGATTATTCTCTTTTCGTCCTCAGAAACAATGGCATACGTCTCACCTATCGTCTCATTCTTTATTCGTGCGATCTTCATTATTTTTTATCTACCTATGAGTGAATATGGCAGTATTATTTTCCTCCAGTTTGCAGAAACCAAATCTTACAAATTGAATTATGGTTCCGTATTGTAATGATAACACAAATGTCTCGGCAAATCCCTCAGAGATCTTGAGACTATTTATGTTATATGCTTCATCTATGTACAGCTCTCTAGCAATCATAACCCTGAAAGGAACTATATCATTCTTTGCAACCCATTGAATTTTAGAAACGCCATGTTTTAAGTCATCTCCTACATGATTCGCAATCAATAGTTTTTTATTATCTTTTGATTTGATCTCGACTATCTTAATATTATATAATTCCATTAGTCTAATTTCATTGCCGACATTAAGTTTGATTGCGTCGTCACCAGAAATATAAAAGGAATTTGAAACCTTGACCTTTCGGAAGCCAAGGTCCCTGTTAGGATGATTTTTCAATATTATTTCATTTGACGAACTAATATTCTGAATATGTAATTCCACAGGATCATTTACAAAAAATAACCTCATACATCGCGGATCAATAACTTTTCTGTTAGATGCTTCAAGAGCCTCAAAAGGTGCTTTTGTTTCAGCACGTGTTATACCTAAAGACAGAACAAATAGCCTTATTGCTTCAGGTAAAAAGCCCCTTCTTCTCATTGCAATTAAAGTCGGAAGGCGAGGATCATCCCAACTTTTTATAATGCCTTTTTCTATCAACGGTTTTATTTTCCTTTTAGAAACAGGGATTCCATCAAAGTCTAGTCTTGAAAATTCTATCATAACAGGTTTCCTAAGTTTTAGTCTATCAAGTATGGCAAAATACAATGCATTGCGTAGTTCGTACTCTTTTGTGCGCAGTGCATGAGTTACGCCATCAAGACTATCTTCAACAGGTGCAGCAAAATCGTAAGTAGGCCAAACTCGAATCTTATTCCCTAATTTCGGATGAGTGATTTCTAAGATTCTAAAAAGTGTCGGATCTCTCATGGCAGTATTTTGGTCAGCCATATCTCCTTTGTATCTGATAATTGCATCGTTTTGGTTAAAAGATCCATCAAAAACTTTCCCAAGTCTTTCTATAGCAAGTTCTTGATCTTGTCTACACTCGCAAGGAATTCCATTTGCTCTGAGATCATGTATCATTTTTTGAGGGCAGGTACATACATAAGCTCCATTAGCCATTATCAATTTTTTACC
>JAREAI010000233.1:0-5148 GCA_029240435.1 Nitrososphaeraceae archaeon
CGTAAAGATTGAAAGCAGAAGTCTTTCTGTAGATTGATATTATTTATTTTCTTTATATAACCATAACCAAAAACTTGCAGATATATACAACAGATCCGTACATGTGGTTAAAATAAGAAGGCAAGCTTATGAACATTTAACAAGATATATGGCAAGTATGGTGAAACAATTTCTGATATTTTAGATAGAGTGTTCAATGATACGATATGACCCATTTATTGAACAAGCAGAACGCAAGAAACTTGAGGAATTGATCAAAAAAAGATAAAGTTTTATTAATTTGTGATATTTAGTGTAGGAGCAAAGCCGCGCTATACACGTATAATACAATTGGATTACATGACAATTACATACCACTCTATTTTATTTTGTGGGATTAAGTTATAATACATAGTAGACTACAGGTCTATACTGATGGTTATAGATGACGCAAACGTTCCTAACGATGAGAACGAAAAGAAAACTATCGTAGGATTCAAAGTTACACCATATGAACACAACATACTCAAGCAGTATGCAGAGATTTTTTACAACCAGGAAATTTTAGACCCGAACACAAAGCAGCAAAGAAAACTCTTCGAACGCCTCGAGGTTGGATTGCTGATCAGAAATACGACTTATTCATACTCTTATTCTTACTCTTATTCTTACTCTTATCTATTTCTACAATCTATGATTTCCTTGTAGCATTGTACGAAAGGCAAAATCAGCCGCTTCATCAGCAACGCTTACAGCTTGGTAGGTACTAAGATCTAGTCCTTGTGCTCCTATAGAAGTACTAACTATGGCTTTACCAGCATTTAATGCTTCTAAAACCTTTACTTTTACTCCTCCCCCTATCCGAAGAGGGCAAACGACCACGTCAGCAGCTTTGTAAAAATGAGTGAGAGAATCTACATAGCCACTAACTTTAATCTGTTTGTTCAATGTTAATGAGCAGATTTCTGGCGGCGGCGCATTCCCTACAAGAAGCAGTTTTGCATTAGGTACATCTTTCAGGATTAGAGGAAAGATAAGTTGTGAGAAATATAGTGCAGCATCGATATTTGGCTCATAGAGGAAATTACCAACGAAGAGAATACAAGGACATTTAGCACCGACAATAGAGTTTTTACAAATATCAGATGACGCTGCCTCATCTATCATTTTACGATGGTCGATGCCATTAGGGATCGTTCTGATATTAATATGAGGTTCTAATTGTCTCATATTGCTTTCATCTTCAGTGGTAAGCGTAACACATTTTGTTGCTCGCTTCCAAAAGGTTCGCTCCCATTTTAGAGTGTAGACATATTCTTGCCAGTAATAAGATTTGTCTTGCTGTATTGTTGCTAGTTTAAATCGTTGCAAATTCAGTAAACATTCTATATTATGCTCAACTAGAAGCACTGGAATCTCAGATTTTATGGGAAGATGTTGCATGAGATAGTAGCCTTCAACATGTACAACATCAAAGAGTTTGTTTTTCAGCAAGAATGAAATATATGAACCGGCTTCTTTAGATGTATGTCTCTTTATTTGGTTGGGATATAACGTGTATTGTTTATTATCGTTGGAAACGGCTTTAAATAGTTTGACGCTTGCACAATAACAGAGTAAGTTACTTATATACGTCCTATCTGTTTCCCAGGTTTTTGTGATAGAGCACAGATATATTTCAAAATCTTTTCCTAGCCTAGACAGTAGTTCATATTCTCGTCTACGGCCACCACTAAAAGGAGGGAATGGTAGATGTGCAGTTAAGAATAATATCCTCATTGGTATAACAATCCTTTATCTTACCTGAAAATATTTTGTGATAGTTAAGAGTATGATGAAGAAAAGTTAGAGAGGATACTTCTGTACTGCTACAGCCACAAGAAATTATCCTTCTTATACGATCCACTACTGAATCATACCCTTGAGATAAACTTCATATCTAATGTCTCTAAGAGCTAACTGCTTCATGAACATGTCAATGTCGTCAATTATGCCATTGAAATTGCTTTATCTTAGATGCTATAAACACTTGACAGACTTTTAAGATTTTTTTCTGCTGAGATAATCCTATGATGACAAGGTGCACGTCATCTACCATTATCTTTCTTACCTGTTTTATCACAATTAACTATAGATCGTACCATTGATTATTACAACTATTAATATCATATAACTACCACGCCTCATCAATGGATAATAATAATAGCAATAATAATACGAATAACTTCAATAAGTCTCTGTTTAATCCTTTTCTTCTGACAAGTATGTCCTTATGGCATCAACAATATGCTACAGAATGGATAAAGATATACAAAGATTTTACTGCATATTCACAAAAAGTATCTGAATCTTGGGTAGATACTCTTTGGAATTCATGGATAATCAAAGAAGATGATCAAAGGAGAGAAAATCTAAGATTACAGAATCATACTGATGATCATAATGTATACAAGAAGAAGAAAAAGAAAATGAGAGCTCTTATTCTACAAGGCGGCGGGGCACTCGGAGCTTTTCAAGCAGGTGCTTTCAAAGCATTGTATGAAAAGCTTAGAAGAGAAGATAAACAAAATGGAAATGAGGAAAGACCATTATTTGATATAGTTGCTGGTACTTCAATCGGTGCAATAAACGCTTCTCTGCTAGTAAGTTACGTTATTGAGAATAAAAGCTGGAAGGGTTCAGAAGAAAAACTTGTACAATTTTGGGAATATCTATCTTGTCCTACTCCAGATATCACCAAAATGTCTGCTGAGTGGAAAAAAGAATTTGATAAAAATAATCCTAGTGCTGCCTCAGCAGAGGCTGCCAGAAGATATTATTCAGTAAAAGAGTTCTTACAGTCAGGAGTAGACAAGGTTTTTTCTCCAATACTGCCACCCAAAGAAGATGAGAAATTCTTTGATCCTCAAAATAAGAGGATGCTATATAACAAGCAGCCCTTACAAAACAGTATAGAGAAATTTGCAAAATTTCCTATAGCAACTAATTATGATAAAGGGGAGCCTAGGTTACTTGTAGTAAGTACTGATGTGGCAGAAGGTACAACAGTAACATTTGATAGCTATGAAAAAGGTAAAGATCTAAATGGGAAAGAGATAAGAAAAATAGTTTATCGAGAAGTTAGTCAAGAAAGGCCAATAGTCATAGAATATAATGACGGTGTTAAGATACAACACGTAATGGCAAGTGCATCACTGCCAGAATTTTATGAGTATGAAGAGATAAATGGACGGAAGTTTTGGGACGGAGGCATACTAAGTAATACGCCCATAAGAGAGGTAATCCAAGCCCACAAAGAATTTTGGGAATATAAGATAGGTTCAAAAGAACTAGAGAATTCAGTATTAGATGAAGGAAACCTTATAGTGCCAGATTTAGAATTATATATAGTAAATCTATGGCATTCTGATGATAAAGTCGTTCCCTCTGATCCTGATGGAATAACTAAAAGGCACGCAGACATTAAATCACATGACCAATACTATGTAAACGAATCTATACTTATTACACATTACATAGATTTGATTGAGAAACTTATTCAAATCCGAAACGGCAAGAATAACTATGAATTAAAAAAAGAAATTAATAAGATTCTACAAAACTATACCACTAGTAGAGATACAACAGAAATACCAAAAAAGTACATAGACATTATAAAAACACAGTTTGAAATAACCAAACTAGAAAGCATAGAACGTAGAGATAATATTGATACTATTTCTGGTAAAGTTGGTGACTTTACGTCAGATACGATCAAGAAATTAATACAAGAAGGCTATGAAGCCACATGGAAAAAATATCCTCAATCTATAGTACAACAACAATAACAAAGTTTACAAATATAGATCATCTAATAGTGAATTATAAATTTTAAAGTATTCGATAGATCTATAGAAAAAAATCCTGCTGGTTCGATAGATTAGTTCCCTGCATGTACAAGGGTTCAATTTATTTTCTTATTATTTTAGTTTTTTCTTTTAATACATAGTTTGGGCTAGGAAAATCTAGTAGAGACTTGATTAAAAATTTGCAACTCACCAAAATTAAGAATATCATTATTTTTTTGAAATCTAATGACACTAATTATGACCAAATGCATGTCCTGTTGTATCGTCATGTGAGTAAAGTGTGCTCCATACTAACCAAAAATGTCCTTGCTCTTAATAGGCTCATGATTCACAAAGCTATCCATTTGGGTTTCAGGAGTTGAATCTAGGGCTACAACTCATCATCAAATTGATTTGATGATTTTTTAAAACGAGATATCTCCTTTTGCAAAGCTGTTGGCGATGCCATCATGAGCACTTGATTTGATCATAAAACCTTTACCTGTTTGTTCGTTTTGGTTTTCACTTTTTCTGTTACTTGAAGGATTTCTTAATCTTCAGTTTCATATTTGATGTATGCTAATTGGAGTGTCCAGATATTGGAGGATCATTGTAATCTTCTCTACATTCTTTTTTATATTTCCTTCATCAAAGTTGACTCTCAAGTATGCAAGGTTGTGAGGAGCATTACAAAGATAAGAGTTATTGACATCACTAAAACTGAGGTTGTAAATGATTGATTATATGAGTTTATTTCCAAATGAAGACGTTCTTACCAAGAAAAAATTGAAACAAAGTTTTGCTGATTAGAAGTAGGATGTTACAAGTCTGATATTGCTATCGATTCCTAGGATAATGTATACAGCTGACAGCGTATATATATAAAAAAGGAAGGCTGTTTTCTATTTTGTATTCTAGAATAGTAAAAAGAGCCATAGAATTTCTTGAAGGCTGTTCCCAGTTATCCCTAGAGTAACAATAAGAGGGAAAGAGAGGAGATTTATCTAATAGTTATTGAGCCCCTGGCGTAGGTTCCAATCGATCCGTCACTCAGTCTGATATATACATCCAACAGATACTTCCCATTTTTGACATCGTCTAATTCAAAGTAGACTTTGCCATTGCGAATATCTTTTTCAAGAAACTCCCGTGGACCGATATCTCCATTATTTTTCATTTCCGATACTGCCGCAGACAATATCTTTCCTTTACCTATGACTTTTACCTTAAAATCATCGTCATTCAGAGTGAATGCTCCATTAAATCTGCTAAATGGCATATCATATTTTGCATCTTGGGTATTTAGAACTCGCAAAACCAAGTTACGCTCTTTGTTATTACC
>JAREAI010000234.1:0-4652 GCA_029240435.1 Nitrososphaeraceae archaeon
AAAAAATGATGATATCAAATGGGGAGAATGATACTTGATACGATTGATCTCAATATTCTCTCCACTTTAGCTAGGGACTGTAGGACTTCCTATAACAGCATAGGTTCACAGATTGGCTTAACATCAAAGAGTGTGAAGGCTAGAGTTAAGAATATGCTACGCAGTGGAGTCATCGAAAAGTTCGTAGTTAGAGTTAATCCTGCAGCTTTTGGTTATAGAACAGCTATTGTATTGGTAAGGGCAAACAATGGAATAACCAAAGATGATGTCATCCAGCGTGTCAAGCAATTTGGAGATCTTGCATATCATGTGCATCATATGGGAAGAACCTCTGTGGCTGCCCTTATCATCAAAAGACCATTAGATAACAACATTAGTCAATCACTAAATGATCGCCTAAGACCTGCAACCGTTATCAGCGTCACTTTTAGTGAACAATCTGTATCCACAGATCTAAGTGAAACAGACTTGAGATTAATAAAATGTTTGTTGCTATCAGGTGCTAGGACGGAGATATCTGATATTGCAAAAGAAGTTAGCATTTCTGAAAAGACTACAACAAGACGTCTTGATAGGATGAAAGAGGCGCGTTTAATAGATTTCTCTCTTCAGTGCAGTCCAGCTGCAATGATAGGGAGAATTCAATTCGCTATTCCAATAGTCGTTGCAAAATCCCATTATCGCAGTGTACTTGAACGTATGTACTCAGAATTTCAATCATACATTCTATACAGTCCTGGTGTAATCAGTCCCGAAGATCAATTGACATTTGTCCTTTTTGGTGAAAATGTGTTCACGGTTGATTCAATTGCATCTCGGGTGACTTCCTTTGAAGGTGTTAAAAATGCAGAGGTATACATACTTACCAAATGGCAATATTATGATGATTGGATAATAAAGGAAATCGACAAAAGATTATCCCCACGAACTCTTCAGCATAAACCGACATATGTGGTCGACACTTTGTATGCCACAGGTCACCGAACCTAACGTCTAACCATATTTCGTCATAATGTCAAAGCCTTTTTTGCTTCACTAATTTTTATATCATTTTCGCATATGTCTTGATTAGCTTTAATCTACTCCTGTTGGGCTAACATCTGAGTCGACTATTTCCTTTGCGTGTTTGTCGACTATATCAATGTCGAGAATCTTTGATTTTGGAATATCGTTTTCCATTTGCATTCAATCTTATAAGAACCTAAAAATCTCTGGATAAATTTCAGTAGATACTCAAGAGGTTGAGTAAATAATACTACAGCAATCGAATACCTAAATCTAAGAGAAAGATAGTCTTGTATACTAATGGTCAGGTCATTAGCGATACTATGAAGGTTGACTAGACTAATCATTCTTCTCTTTACTTGCACTATTGTCGTTTTTTGCAATGGTATTTTTGACAAAGATCCATTGTCTTTTCCAAAACATATAGAATAAAACAGCAGCAATTACCACCATAGCGGCCAGTATTATCGCAAAGCCTTGTGGTATTGAATGGATATTATTCAAATCAAATCCTTCCATACCAAATACACTAGTGAGAAAAGTGAGCGGAAGCAATATTGAAGAAAAGATTGTAAGTATTCTCATCGTGTCATTTAGTTGTAACGATATACTTCCAGCATATATATCGCGAGTTGAATTAATGGTATCCTGATAGGATTCAACCAAATCAATTATTTGGTTAATGTCATCGTATACTATTTGCAGATATTTGATGTCCTCTTTATCTTCCTCCATGTGAATTAAAAAATTCATGACATGTCTGGCTTGCCAGAAATGTCTTCTTAATACTATGGCCTGCCTTGATAAGGTATCCAAATTTTCAAGTGTCCTTCTTGTAGGTCGATATAGTGACTCTTTCTCAAAATCTAGTATTTTTAATTCTATGGCAGTCAATAACTGTTCATACTTTTCTGTCATATTAGACAATATGTAATAATACAGAGCATCTATAGGAGATTCAATAATTCGTTTATTCCTCTCTTCAAACATCTTTCGCACTGTTTTTATGAGATTTACTTCAGAAGAATGAATCGTAATTAACCAACCTCTTCCAAGAAAAAAGTATACCGCTTCTGTATCCAGATTCTCGATGCTTTTGTATCTTATAAATAGAAATATGGTAAATGTATGATCCTCTAGCACTCTAGTTTGAGGTTTCTTTGATTTATTTTGAAGCATCTCTACGGCTTTGTTATCAAGATTAAAAGATTGTTCAATACTAGAAATTTCAGAGGGAGTAGGATTTTCAATATCAATCCACAGATTGTATCCCTGTTTGACGTCTTCCTTTGAACCTTGTCCTTCTTTTACTTCCCGTTCATTATAACAGATAATATTTTGCATTGACAGTAAGTCTAGTTCAGTCTGAATCTTTAAAGAATATTAATCTTGTAACGAAAAATCCAATATCTGCCTTACTTTGAGAGATAAGTATCCATTATTTCATCGTATTGCAAAGCAATAAACTTGGGAATTGTATAATTTTTAAGTACTCTTTCTTCCTCATTGTCTAGATAGGCTATCAACCCTGCTAAAAACTCTTGATTGCAATATTCTTCTAGGCTTGCAGCCTCTCTGTTTTGCTTTATGGCTACCTCCTCTACATAATCCACAAAGGCTTGAGGAAGTCTCATCTTCATATGAAATTCTGTTATTGGTCCTAGTTGTTCCCTAATATCTTTTTCTTCTTTCTCTTTATCCGACATTTTCATTGGTCAAATATTTGTTCAATTCCCACCGTTCTTTTATTCATTCCTTTTCTTTGATCATTAGTTTAGATGGATGAATGAATATATCAGAAGCATTGGGATTGTAGTATCAATTCTTCTATTATATTCCGTTTAGATGTAAGAAATCTCTTTTGGTGCTTTAATAGCGCACCACTTGTGTTGGTGCGTTTCCTTGCTCACCATTTTTTGTCCTTATCTGTTGTCCCGTTCTTGTTCTTATTCTTATTGCAAACCTTTCTTTAAATGCCGAATTGCGCGGCTTTGTCCTTAGTCGATACCCACAACATGGACACCATAATTCATCCCATTTAATGAATATCTCACAGACCTGACAACGCTTTTGACCACTAGAATAGCGACCAGAACCAATCGGCTTGGATGCTCTATGACGAAGACATATACCCTTACAGGTCATTAATTCATCGTTCATTCTTATGCTGAACATATTATTTAAAAGAATGGTGAGAAAAAGGTGTTCTCTTTTTATTGAACGACTTCCCCTTACAATCATCAGATATGTGAACTATAGATGAATTTGCTTTAAGCAAACACAAGGGTGCAAATGTAGCCAACTCTCTGATGCACACATACTATTTTATTCTCTCTTATCCAATCTATTAGTGAACCTTTGACTATTATCAGTCCTTCTCCTGAAAAAGAGGAAAAGACAGAGTTGCTTTACGGTGTAGAGGCAGCCGTAGGAAGAGGAGTTCAATTTATGAAAAATGTAAAGACAAGAATGGACCTTTACGGAGAAAAAAATGGGCCCTCTATTATTATGGAGTTTGAAGTATACAAAGACAATTACATAGACGTTATAAGAAGAGGAGGTAAAATACGATTCATTACAGAAATAACAAGTGATAATCTACATTATTGCAAAGAATTAAGGAAAATTGTTACAGAAATGCGTCATTTAGAGGGCCTCGTCGGTGGAATCGCGATAAGTGAATCTGAATACATGTCAACTACCACACTGAGAGAAAAGCAACTATTGACACAGGTTTTCTATAGTAATGCAAAAGAAGTAGTTGGACAAGGACAATATATTTTTGATACATTTTGGAATAAAGCTATTCCTGCTGAAGAGAGAATTAGAGAAATAGAAGAGGGAGTGATACCAGACTTCATCGAAACTATTAGAGATCCAATAAGAGTACAGAATATAGCTTTTGATCTTGTAAAGTCATGTGAGGAGGAAATATTAACAATATTCTCAACTTCTAATGCTTTTCTTAGACAAGAACGTGCAGGCGGGATTTCTTTGTTAGATGAAGCAGCAAAACAAGGTAAGAAGAGTGTCCGAATTCTAGTACCATATGACACCAGAATAGAAGAAGTGGTCAAGGCATTCGAGAGCAGTAACAATAATGGCACTGCTAACAACACCATGGATAGAACACAGAAAATAAACATCAGATTTTTAGAACCAGGATTACAAACCAAAATCTCACTTTTAATAGTAGACAGAAAGTCATCCTTGGCAGTAGAGCTAAAAGATGATACAAAGGAAAACATACAACAGGCAATAGGCCTGTCATCTTATTCCAACAGTAAATCAACCGTGCTGTCCTATGTTTCGATGTTTGAAACCCTATGGAAACAAACGGAAATGTATGAACAATTGAAAATTCATGATAAAATGCAGAAGGAGTTTATCAATATAGCGGCTCACGAGCTGAGAACTCCTATTCAGCCTATAATAGGGTTAGCCGAGGTTGTTAGCTCCAAGATTAAAGAAGATGAACAATTGAGCCAATTATTGGATGTCATAAATAGGAACGCAAAAAGACTTCAAAGACTTACAGAAGATATACTTGATGTTACTAGAATTGAAAGTAATTTGCTAAAACTTCACAAGACACTTTTCGACTTAAATGATACAATTAAGAATATTATCGCAGATTACGAAAGGGA
>JAREAI010000235.1:0-4646 GCA_029240435.1 Nitrososphaeraceae archaeon
TAATAAAGTTAGTAGACGAATCATAGGTAATGCAAGGAACAGAATATGCACTTTGTATATTAGAAAACGGTGATGACGATAGTCCAACTATTACTACAACAATAAACGTACACACTGCATATGATAATATTCTTAATGATCTTACAGTGAGATTCTGAAAATTACTACACATCGACAATGGTAAACTTTAGTAGTTAATTTGTGCTTATCTTATAAGCGTTCGCCTCATTTTCTAATATAGATTGATGATTGAAGTTGAATTAGTGGCTAGATGTTTATTTGTTTATTTGTTTGTTTGTTTGATGACTTGGTCGGATAATTAATATCATCATCATTGATTTAGTAAAGATTTCAATTGAAGCATAATACAAATTAGTTACGTTTATAATTTCTAATTCTAAATTAATTTTTTATCAACCTTACTGATATTCAATATATGACAAAGCCTAACGACATAGAAAATATTTTGTAAAGTCAAATATTCTCCAGATAAAGCTTTTACTATATAGAGACTCACACACCAATGTACATTTGAGGCTAAACAGTTGATATAGAAGAAAATTTTGAATCATATACAGTTTTCGCGGCTTTCGGCTATATAATATATGAATATATGATGGATATTCTCATAAATAGGCAAAAGCAGAAAATTTCTTTAGCTTTTGGTTCCTGCATATTATAAAAGATTTTGATATTATGTAAGAAGAGAAAGATTATACATTTTACTGATAGAGAACAACAAAATATTCTTTGTAACGTTATATTCAATAGACGTTAGAGGCTATAGCACCTTACTTCCTATTCCTCTTGATGAATTTAACGAATGCTCACTCTGTTAGACAGGGAATTTGATCATTATTGTCAAGAGTCAAATATCGATTGAACATTCTAAACTTGATAGCTAGTTGCAATATTTTATTATATTGTACAGAATATACATATATATATAATAGAATAGCCAAACAGTCTCGTTAACATACACAATTAGCTCTTTATTATATAGTACTAATTTATTAGAATGTGGTTGAATTTGTCTTTCCAACGCAGGAAGAACTTAAAAAAATAGGCAACAAGGAGAGATTGAATGTGTTCAGGCGATACTTTGCTGCAAGCCGCTATAATCGATTGATAATTCAACAAAATTTAATTCGAACTGTATTTGACAAATCACTTATTTCCAGGGTGGAGGAACTGGAGAAAGCTTACAATAAACATTATTTTGATATGGTTAAAATTATAAGAACATATGGATATTTAGAGGAATTCTTGGTTGCTGTAAAGGAAGAAGACGAAGCACTACAAAAGATAATTGAAGCCTACGAGAAAAAAAGAAGTCGATCCCTCGAGTAGAGCTCGTTTGAATTCTAGGATTACATAATGGAATCGTTGATTATTGTGAAGAGGGGTAAAAAGAATATTGATTTATTGGTGTAACTGATTAATCGAATTAAAAGGTGTTATGGCCAAGGTTCGTATTTCTCATACAAGTTCAAAGCATGGTACATATATTATGGAAGAATGGAGCTCACAAACCAAATTGAATATCTATCTTGAAATGAAAGATGTGGTTATTGAATAGTAATAATTTGTATTTCATTCTATGTTTTTATAGATTTAAAAATATGATAAGAACTCTCATCATTCTAATAGGAGAGATTGTTTCATTTACAAAGTGTAAAAATTAAGAAGGCTATCAGTATACTTTTGGTGTGTTCACCAAGCCTACTGATCTTAAGATTACGTCTTCCTATGTTGTTGGTTCTAGAGATGTCTTATTATAGAAAACAGCAGATATTTTTTATTTTATCTAAGATTAACAAAGCAATCTAATTATGCTCTAACCTCAGTTGTAAAAAGAAAGATTAAAATTTTTATTCAAGCTACTATCTACCACATTATTATCATGATTAAAAAGGCATCACTTTTCTTCATCGTTGTTGCTTTTTTGTTAACAACGACGATACTTTTTTCGACTAATAGTAAGATCGATATCTCGACATATGATCTCAGTTAGAAATATGTTGATTGAATAACAGATGATATAACATTATAATATTGCGATATATATCTAGAACTCTCTTAAGGATCTTTTCTAATATTAAGACTATTGTGTATTGATTTTTTTGTACCGTTATATGTTATGAAAATTTATATCTTATCCTCATTTATTATTAGATAGGTAGTAGTAGTAGTCTATGGTTTTTCTGGTATTGCTTATGTAGCCGTTATTTAACTTCTAAAAATATATGGATCTAATTAATTAATCTTGTTCTAATTTACTCTCCAAAAAGTAATTAGAACGAGACAAAGAAATGCCACCGTCTACATATATCATATTTCCTGTAATATAGCTTGCATCATCTGATGCTAAAAATAAAGCAATCTTTGCTATCTCTTCAGGTTCCCCAATTCTATGGAAAGGAATCTCTTTTTTCTTTTCTTTTCTTTTTTCTTCCTTTCCAAGTAATTCTTTATTTATTGTGTCAGTAGCTATAAGACCTGGTGCTATAGCGTTTACTCGTATTCCTTTCTCTGCTAGCTGTAATGCAATAGTTTCAGTTAGACTTTTACTCCAGCTCTTGATGAGATGAAAGGATCTACTCCCGACATTGAGAAAGTATATTCCTCTGCTTCAGGCTTTGGTATTGATTGATAGGGAGAGGATATATTGATAATTGAGTAAATGCTCTTCTTTCTCAAAATCATTTATCATTACGTAATATCCCGCTTTAGCAAATTCCATTGCAATTGCTTCGCCGATACCTTTACCAGAACCTGTTACTATTACAACCCTTCTTTTCCTATTATTATTGTCATCAGATTTACCTGACACAATAGAAAATTGGCTTATAAAGTATATATTAAAATTATATAGCCACAGGATTCTAAAACAGATTTAAGAACTGTTGTGAATAAACTTTCTAATTATCTCTTTCATTTTTGGAGTCATATTCTCTGATTTCATACCATGTTGTTTGATGGCGTGTTCTGTAATATTTCTTATAACTTCTTCTTCTGTCCCGGCTTTGACAACATGATTACAATCAAATCCTACATCTTTACATGATAATGTTAGCATGTGTGTTCTTTGTTAATAGGTTGTGTATAAGAACACACAGTCGAAAACTCGTATGTTTGCTACAACTAAGTGAACTAGATATCTGTTGATGACCCTTATTAATAAGGAATATAGATACTGTGTGTACAACAACTATACTTAATACATATGGATCAGACATAATAAAGAATTGTTATCACATTGTCGCGGTTGTATTCAAACCAAATTTAACTTGATGATTAGACCCATAAAATATTAGTAGATAAAGATTGATTGAAATTATCAATAATTTCTTCTTCTTGATTCTAAAATATTATATCTGGCTGATTTTAATAATTAAAAGATTATATGTCATAATTTTTTTAGTCTTCTTAACAGAATTGTAATATGGTGAACTAGAAATAACATAAATTCCATCTCAGTAAACAATTAAAAAGGTTTATTCTATTCGAAGAACTCCAACTCTAAGTAAAATTCCAATTTGCTAAGAGTGATTATGCTTAATATGACTATTATCATGTATGTTGCTAAAGATATTTAGATTCTTACTAATTATATACTCTCGTAACATATTCCTTTCTTCTCTATTTATTTGGACGACAAAAGAAATATCATGTTTTAAAAATAATTTCTAAATATAATTATAGACTACTTCTTGGAAAAGATAGACAACAATTACTATCCTGCCAAGACTTTTTAAGATGGAGATTTCCGATCTTGAAGTTCTGTAATCCAAAATTGCAGCAACTGGAGTAACTATAAAGTAACTGCAGTCAAATTTTCTAAATTAAAAGAATAGAATCAGGATGAAATTATGGTTTGCTGTAAATGTTAATTAACAGAATTGGAGAATAATGACTATTGTACTATCAATGACAAATACTTCCAGATTGTTTTGTCATTTCTAGAGAGAGATATGCATACATCTGATCTAAATAAGATCAGAACATTCTCCTAAAGATTAATGACGATGACCACATGACCCGTGCTTCTAATCGAATGTAGTGATAGCTCGATTCCCCTAAAATACACTGCTTCTATTACAAGAAGGTATAGATCTTCTATTTCACCAGTTGTTAAACTTAACACTTTCCACGTGTCTTTTCCACTTGTTTAACGGATTTTCCACGTGTTTTTCCACTCAATTACTCCCCCTAGTGGAAAGGCAAGTAATAAATGAAAGGTTTATATAGATCAATATACTAGAATAATAATGAAGAACAAATATGACTGTCGGCCCAGAAATCCGCTTCAAGGTAACACCTGACGAGTATCGCTATTTCGAGGGCCTCGCGAAGTTTTATTATGATAACGGGGTTATTCCAAAGCCTAGTGTCCATTCCCTGGGAAAGTTTGCTATAATAAAAGCATACAATGAGTGGCAAATCGTGCAAACGACAGCTTTACAAAGAAGAGAGAGAAGACACAAGGTTATAAGGTCTCTTATTGGTGATGAAAATAATAAATCAGAATCAGCTTCACCTTAATTACAAATAGCATTAAGTATTTTCAAAATAAATGTGAACATTATGCGTCTATGTTTAGAGGTATGGGGTAAAGATTACAACAAAATTAAAGAGACTTGTCT
>JAREAI010000236.1:0-5924 GCA_029240435.1 Nitrososphaeraceae archaeon
GGTGTCATTTTGATAAGTAAATCTGCTTTTCTATTTCCAAAAGAGGCTGATAGTTCTTCCATGAATAAACCATCACCAAAAGCAGTCTTTATTGGAATAATTGATGATGAAAAAGATGATATGAAAGTAATGATAACAGTAACAACTAAACCACATATCAGAAACATTGAATTTCGTGATATCATATACATTAATATTTTCAATATTAGAATTTAAGTATATCTAAGAGGTATGTACATTGAATTTCCGAAGGGTTAAATTTTTGTTATTAAAATTCAAGTCGATGCATTTTAATTTACTGTCTATATCTGTTTTGACATTTGTGTTTTTTGGCTTTGTGATTACTTTTAGTTTTATAAACCAATATTTTGATGATGCCAATTTAGATGATGGTAAAATTGCATATATTATTGATAGAGATAATAATGCGCTTGCAGATTCTTTGAATAAAAATATGTCATTATCACCTAATAATACATTGTGGTCATCTTCTCTTATAATAGAAAAAGTAGATGAAAAAAATAATCCTATTGGTGGGGCAACTTTTCTAATAACTCCAAATCCATTCACTAACAGAAGCAACTTGGCTATTACTGATGATAATGCCGAAGATGCAAATAGAACTTCTGGTATAGTTTTGCTTCATAACGTAATCCCTAGACAATATACAATCTCTGAGATTGTCGCTCCAGATGGATACATAAAAGATGTTTCTGTAAAAACTGTTAATATTAACACGCAATCTGCATCATCCCCAACAACAGTAACATTTGAAGCACATCCACTTACATCAGGTTCAAATAGACTTGAATATACGGCAAGATTCATTTGCGGTACAATAACTGGAGAAGAAGGACCTTTGAGACCTGGGCGCTATAATTCAGACATTAACATATTCAATAGACAAAGTTTTCCAATTTCTTTTTTTTGGAAGGCAGTAGCAGCAAGTCAAGAAAAAGAACAAAGTGATAGTAATTTTAGAATTCGTAGTCTAGAGCCAGGAGGATCTATTAGTCTTAGCTGCAAAGACATTCAGGCATCTATCCCAGCATATGCAAATGACACCGGAGAAAAATTCTTCGAAGGTATAATGACAATAAATGTTGATCTGGATTCCTCTGTAATTGGATCTATATCATCTAGCAGAGAAGGAATTTTAGGCACAATATCAGAAGAAGAATCCCTAAACGTACTTAGTGTAGATGCTATCTATACTGTAAATGCACTAAAGGTTGCAAGCAGAGAAATAGTATTACAACTTATTGAATATAGCATAAATAAAGAACATGAAAGCGGAAAGATCCCTAAAGATATAATATCTAAGATACTTAGTGTTACAGTACCAATAAGAACAAATGAAACAATAAATCCTGATCAACAGGTAAGAAATGTTCTGATGAAGGAATTTTCTTTAGACTTGGAAGAGAGTAAAAGACTCGACATAACGATAAGAAACCTTAGTTTGGGCGTAGGGGCATTAGATGATAATCACGCCCTTTCTCTCCAGAGGATAAATGCTTACCAGCCTCCTACACCTTGATTTTATAATGATATTGTTAATGCTTTACCAATGAAAATGATATGTTTATGGCTGGCGAACTATTAATTGATGGGTGTATCTTTAGCTTTATATTCAGAATATTGGTGCTGTTTTTATCATTTTTATGATATATGTCTAATAATTTCGCCCAGTAATGTTAGATAGAAAATCCTAGTATTTTCGATGAGCAATTCATTCTGAAAGAATATCTAAAATACATATACACATCATCTTAATTATACTCTATTGGTATCAAATACTGCAATCTCATTATAAAAATTCATTTTAACATCTAAGACATTCTTATATATCATTGATCTATAACTTTAAATTCCTATTTTTGAATACGTCTGTAGGTATCCCAAAGAAGAGTAAGAAAACTAAATGAATCTTATGCCCCGATAGTTAACAATCTTATTGATGACCCACTATGTTAACAAAACCTTATTTCAATACATTAATCTTATTAAAATCCAAAGTGTAATTCCAGAAGCCAAGATAGCTAAACCTACTCCAGAAATCAAAAAACCGTTGATAGTCCATTCGGGATTGCTATACATAAAGGAAGATTGTGGACCTACAATCGATTTACTTTGTGCTGTAAATACTAATCCGGCTATAATCAGTATAGACCCAACAACAATTAATGTTCTACTAAGATATCTCTTATTCATATATCCGTTATCTCGTTATTATATGGTGGAGTATTTGTAGAATAATAACTTAGATATAATAGGTAATGAAAGTATACAAAATATCTGCAATAACGTTATTAATCAAAAACATGGAGAGGTCTTGCAGATTTTATTCGAAAATGCCAGGTTTTAGGTTAGCATACGGTGGTCTATCTCATGATTCCTTTACCACATATGAGTTGGGTGAATCTACAAAGATGTATCTCAACCTAGAATTATATATTAATAACAATAATAATCAACAGGATAAAATCAACACAAGACATTTTGGTAGGATAATCTTCCATACTGAAGATATAGATAGACTATATTCGTATATGAAGAATAACCAAAACATCTCAAAGATGATATGTTTTGAAAATGAACCTACAGACGCTCCATGGGGTGAAAGATACTTCCATATACGAGAACCAGATGGTTATCAACTATCATTTGCGATGCCAATAAAGAAAAAGTATCAAGGCCAGAAACAATAACTCTTTAGAGTAACACCTCCGTTAACCTTGACTATTTTAGCATATTTTTATTCTTCTTTTTTGATATTCGGCTATAACATCTCAAAACAATACACAGTATAATATCTTCTTGCCATAAATTATTCTACAACCTTTTCAAGGTTCAATTTTCAGATTATACCATTTTCATTTGGAGATTTTTCACAAATATTTACAAATCATAGCTAAGAATAGGAAAAAGAAAAGAGCATTAGTTATATCTTATATAATTGTATACATATATGTAAAAGTATATGGTGGGTTTCTTATTATATCATAAGAAAAACTATTGTGAAGTATGTCATCAAGCATTCAATAGACAGGAAGAGTTGATTAAACATGTCAAGGGAGAACATCACAAACCTATTATGAAATGTCATAATTGTGGGATGCAGTTCTTACATGAAAAAGATAGACTTCATCATATACAAGAAGAAAAGAAAAAGAAAATAGATGTACGTAGACACAGATAGAACTAAGTTTCTCTTATTTTATAAGTACTGAAGATTATGCCTCTAAATAGTCAAGATATTATAATCAATATGCAATCAAGAACTTTAATTTTCTATATTATATGAACCAGTCATAGATCCAATTGATTCTCTCACACACATTCCCTTGCTCTATCTCGACCTTATTGTTATATTCAGGACTACATCATCACATCAATGCTGTTTTAAGCGCAATATGTTAGGAAAGTGCTGGACCTATCTATTGGAAACCAAGTTTATTTCAAAGCGAAATTAGTCCTAGTTAAAAGGTCTTAGTTTTGACTTCTGTTATTTATCTATTATTAAAGGTGAAACAAGACCTAGTGAAATTGTATATCAATTATTATAAAATATTGTTTTTCAGTTCTAATGTCTCTAACTTTTATCCTTTCTTCTATATAGTATCAAATTTATTCGATTTATGAGTTTGAGGAAGCTGTTTCTGGTTATTCCCGTAGAATTAGATGACAAGTCTTGTACGCCACTAATATTATATTCTAACCATTTTTCTTTTGGTATACCATCTGTATATGAAGTAACCAGCAGCAATTATTGCAATTGCTATAACAAGTGGTTGTAAGAAATAGATCAATAAAGCAGCTATTATGATTAGTACAGCAATGATTATTATGTCAAATACGCTTAAACTTCGTGCCAACTGACATCAATGTTCATTATAACCTATGAATACTTGCTATGATCATTCTATTCGATAATATTATAGTTTTAGACTGAAAGGAGAAAAAAAGTGGCTGAAAACTAGCCAGACATTCAATCCATTTATACTATGATGAAAGAACTATTCAGAAGGAGAGATAGCTACTAATTTTACATTATTGCTAATATATATACAATCAAAAAAGGTAATTATCTACAAATTGAATTGAATTGCAAATAACCACTTATAATTTGCAAGATAATTATAATAACTAAAATGTTTACATTTTTCTAATATTTCTCTATTATTATTTTTCTTATTTCAAGTATTCAAGATGTACTCTTCTTTGAATATTATATACTAAATTGTTAGTCTAGAAGTTAACATATAGGATAATATTAGTTACTTAGAATTATGAGAGTCAAAATTCGTCAACTTTATAATCATAGTAGAAGTTGCAAATTAAATAAAGAACGACGCGACATCATATTTACAGCAAAAATTTGTGGATAAGTAATATAAATTACTTATAAATAGAGCTATCAATTAACTCCTCTGATGCACTTTTGGTAATATTTACAATATACTGTTTAGCTTTCCCAGATACATTTTCTAAGATTGGGGTGCTACTAATTATTTTCTCTGCGCCGTTGAAAACTCCTGAAATAAATACTTGCCATCCTAATCCTATATTAGCTAATATTAATACAGATATCATTATCAATATTAACAGTAGCCCCATATCTATATAATTTATTTTCTTCTTGTATAGTTAGAGGTTAAAATAAAAGTAACTATAACTCAGAAGTGGTTTATACCAATCTATTTGCTAAGGCTTCTTGATGTTATAAATTATATGGTGTTGTATGAGATAATTTATTTGAAAATCAAGGAGCATTCCTATCATTTTCTGGTATCTGGTTCATCGTAGACATATTTATCCTTACCAACTAATTCGACGAATGTGACGACGAGTTTGACAATGAATCTGACAATAATTTTGACGATTATGACGAATACTTATATAGAAGAAAATATAATAATATTCGTATAGATGAGGCAACAAGTGCCTACTTATATAAAAGAAGAGGTCATAAGGAAATGGCTAAGTGGTGAACAAAGGGATAAAATCGCTAGCGATATATCGATGGGTGCTGGTACAGTTACTAACATAATTTCTGAATGGAAAGAAGAAATTGGCATTCCTACTGCTGATACTCTCAGAGTTCTAGCAACAGAATTAAAAAGATTGAATATCAATGCATCACAATGTGCTAAAGGATTTAGGCTCTTAAATATAATAAATAATCTCGGAGCACAAGAAGAAGAAACCATAGAGTCTTTTCTTACTCAGATCTATAAGCTGTACACATCTAAGAATATTCCACCAGAAGCTATTGTTAATATCCCCCAACAGATGGTTGCCCTTGGTGAGACAATTCCGTTTACACAAATACCTGAATACCTGCGGCAGAAAATTGAGGAAAAACAACGTTTAGAACAAGAGATAAAAACACTTAGAGAAACAAAGCTGAGTGCACAAAACGAATGTGACGAAGCACTAAGGAGCAGTAGTATTACTATTGACACTCTGCATGAGTATAGGCGTCTAAGAGAATGCCTACTAGAGGAATATGGTTTATCTATTGATCATGATGACACCCTACCAAAACTTATTAATGTAATTTCTAACTTGAAACATTCCGGATATGATGCTAAAACGATTACAAAAAAACTGTCTAATATTAATAATCTGCAAACTAGAGAAAAAGAGCTGCAAAGTCAGGTCGATGGGTTAGAAGCTAGACTTAAGAGAGCTGAACAAGAGTATTCTGCTGATGAGGAGAAGCTAGCGTCCAGCAAACAGGCACTTGCAGTCCACGATGAACTTCAGAAAATAGGTTTTGGTCTAAAAGAATTAAAGTTATTAAAGAATACTGTCATGGAAATTTCAACAAACAACAACATTAAACCATACCTTGCAGTCAAGAAATTTTTTGACGATATAAAAGACCAATATGACACTAAACTAGGCTTTGAGCGAAA
>JAREAI010000237.1:0-6188 GCA_029240435.1 Nitrososphaeraceae archaeon
TTTCGGATCCAAAAGCTCACAAGCGATGGTAAATTCATTACACAATGGGGTACCGAGGGAACTGGTAATGGTGAGTTTCAGAAACCACATAGTATTGCTATCGATTCTTCTAATTATATATATATAACTGACGAGGATAATAAAAATGTCCAAAAATATACTAGCGATGGTAAATTTGTTACACAATGGAGTTTTGAAGCCGCTGGTGACGAAACAGGAGAGCCACACGGAATTGAAATTGATTCTTCAGACAATGTATATGTAGCTATTAGAGATAACTCAAAGATCCTAAAATATACTAGCGATGGTAAATTCATTAAACAGTGGGGTTCTATGGGAACTGGCGATGGCGAATTTGACCGTACTCATGGCATTGCTATTGATTCTGTAGATAATGTGTATTTATCTGATATGGGAAACTTTCGTATACAAAAGTTTGACAGCAATGGTAACTTTATAACAAAATGGGGTTCTCTAGGTGCTGGTGATGGTCAGTTTAACAGTACACCAGATCTCGGAGTAGACTCCTCAGATAATGTGTATGTAGTTGAAAGGCTAAATAACCGTATCCAAAAGTTTGACAGCAATAGTAACTTTATAACGAAATGGGGTTCTGAAGGAGATGG
This sequence comes from Nitrososphaeraceae archaeon, assembly GCA_029240435.1. Classification (GTDB taxonomy): domain Archaea; phylum Thermoproteota; class Nitrososphaeria; order Nitrososphaerales; family Nitrososphaeraceae; genus JAJNBK01. The sequence goes on from JAREAI010000237.1 coordinate 627, forward strand.
TGATGGTCAGTTTAATATACCAGAAGGTATCGATATTGATTCATCAGGAAATGTATATGTAGCAGATACTCATAATTCGCGCATCCAAAAATTTGCAATTGTAGAATAAATCACCAAAAAACCGAACCAAATATTTCTAATATAATATGATTTTCAAATCTGAACACCAAAACTATGTTATAATATGTTGTCATGGGCTTATCTAGTTACAACACTCTCATTACCACTATTACTGCCACTACAATCATCAGCACAGGAAAAACATCTTTGCTACTGTATCAGAAAGCATAGGCAGTGATACAATGGATGTTATTGTTATGGAATCTCATGACTTCATTCCCGTAACTCGACAATTAAAGATCAACAATAGCAGCAATAGCAGCTGGAAAATACTTTAGACTACAGAATTGCTACCATGTATATACACATCCGTATGCAGAATAATATCAGTATAATAATGTCTTTAGTAGTATTATCCTCCTCCTCCTCTTCTCTTGCTATAATCCCAAGTAGAATAATAACTAGGTGTTATTTCTAAAATGACTGAATATCCTTTTTTAACTCCATCTATAAGAGACCTTGCAACAGGATGATCAAGGCCTCCAAGATATTTGACAATTATCTTTTCGGCTATCGGTAGGTTATGATTTATACAATAGTAGATGGTGTTGTTTCTTCTCAAATTGTCTGTTTTTTTAGAGATCTTGGATGTTTCAGTATATAATTTGTTGTTAGAATTATCAAAGTAATACCATATTGGGTGAATGTTTGAATGTCCTTTTTCATCTACTGTTCCCAAATGGACATTTAATTTGCTATTTGTTAAAAAGTCCTTTACTTCCTCTTCTGTTAGAGGCGCACCGAATCCTGGGCTAGCATTAAGAATTCTCATTGTCATTCACAGCATAACTAATCGCAGTATATTTCTTTAGCTCTTTTTTATATATATAGAAGCTATAAAAAAACATGCTATAAAATCGCATTGTCATCGTTGTTCCATATTGCTTTGGGTTCAAATCAATTACGACTTTGTTTTTGGCTAGATTTATGGAATAGTTATTGTCTATAAAAAAGAGGGGATTGATGACAGGACCTATTAATTATAAAAAACAAAAGAAAGATATATTTTATTAATCAAGATGCTTTATCATGTATGTTAACTTATTATTCTGAATGAATCGATCATCTTTCTAATAGTCGAGCCATGATTGTCACTTTTTTCTGATTCTGTACTATATTTGAGATAATATAGTTTATCACCTTTTATTATCCAAAATTCAGTCACCTTGTATTCATCCTCGCCTACTTTAAACGTGTAAACTATTATATGCGCACGATTGCTGGCTACCGTAGTTGCATTTGACTCTACTATTCCAAAATCTGGTAAAGAATCTCTTAATGAATTTATTTGCGTATCAACATATTGTTCTAGCGACCGATTAAACATCACCTCACCAACCTGTATTACGAGATATTCTCTGAATATATCTAAGGCGTCTTCTGGTGGTGAAAGGAAAGTAACGACAATATTGCGATCATCTTCTTCTATTGTTTGGCCGAAATCTATTTTTTCCCAATTAGAAGGATATTGAATTTCAAAGCCATACATAGAATTTTTATAAGTCAAATATCCGGCTGTTGTTATTCTAGCAATATCCTCTGATGATGTGTTTATAGTCTGTGCAGTTGATTGCTGATAGTTGTAGTAGTGTACATAGAGAAAGATATTTGCAAGTAATGTAAGGAACAAGAGTAAATATGTGTGCTGCGATGTAACAATTCTTCTCATCTTACTCATATAGAATTTTCATTCTAAGGATATATAGATACACTGAAGACTGTAAATAGAATATCTTTTTGAATTGTGATGAAAATTATATAAATTAACGATAATGGCAATACTTCTTTTGTATGCTCTTCTCAGAAGACAACGCAACAGAATTTTGTCTAGAATTAATTGTGTAGAACATAAATCAAAAAAATTGTATCAATTAAAGTCTTGATACATTACTGGATAATATTGAAGAGGCATTATTTTTGAAATTTTATTGTTTGATCTTTGGTCATTTTTTTATTATCAAATATTAGATCTCCTCGATCGGTTAGTGTATACATATTCGAATGAGTGTGAGCAACATTTCCCTTTTGTTATCTATAGTTTCTTCTCCTCTTACATTGAATATTACCATCTTGATTCACATTCTTATTCGCATACTTTTACTATCAATTTATAATAACGTCTACTGTGTATCAAATCACAAATTATCATCATCATACATCTGTCAGACTATTTGTTTTATCCTGATGCACAATGCTTCTGCATCATGGTATAGCTCTCCAACTGCTCTGAATTCAGTACCTCTTTTCAAGAGCTCACGCGGGCCGTTGTAATCGTAATGGTTGAGCCGAGCATGCCATTTACCATCCACCATGACCGTTGCTAAACCCCGAAAGATTTTTCCTATTGTTACAGCATATTCTTTACCAGAAAATTTTTTTAAGCTATCTGCTATTACTACTGTGTCTTCGTTTAACCACTCTACCCTCTTCAACTTTTCAAGTTTCTTTATTGCTTCGATCAATAGTGTGTATTCAAAACCGAGATCGTTGCAAAGTATTTTAATATCGATTCCTCGTTTTCCTGCCCTTGCTAGCTCGACATGAATACGTCTTGCAATCCTATCTACTTGTCTCTTAAAGTCGTTGGTCAATAAATCTGCTTCAACTGATAATAAAGTCTGCCTGTTGTTTTTTTTGCCTAGCTGGTCCAATCGGCTTTTAATATCTTCTATGTGTGGTAATCCACCATCATACTGAATTTCTGACTCAACTCTTTTAAGTAAGCGTTCTTCTAATCTCTTTTTATTATCCTCTATAATAGACAATTCGTCCAAAGTCATAGGATTTGGTGTTATAAGAGACCTGTTGATAGGTTTTAATAAAGTATTTATATTATTCAACGAACTTGTCATCTTCTCTACACGCATTTTACTAGCATAGAGATGACGCATATCAATAGTATCTTTAGTCGCAAGAATAATGACCGATCCAGGTGATTTTCTGCCTGCCCTTCCTCTCCTCTGTATATATCTTATTTCACTTGATATTGGCTCATAGAATATGACAAGATCCACTTCAGGTATATCCAATCCTTCTTCAGCTATAGAGGTGGCTACAAGCACATCAAAATCGCTATTTCTAAAGGATTCAAGAACCGCTGCCTGCTCATCCTGCTTCATACCTTCATCTCCTATTCTCTTTGCTTGGCCTACAAATCTTGATGTCTTTATGTTATTTTTTTCTAAAACTTCTACTATGTGTTTTGCAGTATCCCTATATTGAGTAAAAACCAGTATTTTGGATTTTAAGTTTGGACTGTTCCTCATATTGTTTATAGAAGAAAGTTGATGGTGATGATCTTTTATCAATTGTAAAAGATGTAGGATCTTTGGATGTTCCTTTACAATACCTTCTACTAATGTTTTAATTTCCATCATTCGCGGATCCTTAAGGAGGAACGTATGCGCATTACTTCCATCCTCATCTATCCTATCTAAAAAGGCCTTTAATGAATAAGAACCTTGACTCTCTATTAACTCAACGCAATACATCAATGTAAGGGCAGAAGATTGATTGAGTATAGCAATATAAAGTAGTCCCCTCTGCTCTTCCATAGTGAGCTCTAGTTTATACCGAAGTGCTTCTCCGAGTTCGATTAAATCTTTCTTAAATATCCATTTAATACGCTTCATAAGTAAGCCGTTCCGTATAAGCCATTTTATTTTCTCTTCAAGCATGGATCGAAGAATTGATACTATATACCGGAATTCCTCAGGCAAATTCAGCCATTCCCACTTTACATCTATAGCATTAACATATGGTTTTACATCAGGATCATCTTCGCTCCTGTACTCAATGTGTTCAATGAAGAGGTTATTACACACCTCTTGTATCCTCTTTCTTTCAGCTCCAGGACTGGCAGTCATAGCCAATATATAAGGACAAGAGGATTGCTTGATGTATTCTTTGGCTATAGAAGTATAAGCATATTCTTTCATCGCTCGGTGAGCTTCATCAAATACAAGCAAGCCGAAATCCTTCAAATTTAATCTACCTTCCTCTAGATCGTTTTTCACAACTTCAGATGTGGCGAACATTAATCTGATGTCTGTTCTATCCCATACTGCTCTTCGTGCGTATGGAAGAATCCTGCCTGTAACAGATGCTATGTTTTCTTCAGAAATTTTCAAAACTGAGGAAAAATACTTCATATGTTGTGAGACAAGCGGTCTTGTAGGAGCCATAACCAAAATTCGTTTATCTCTGTAATTGTAAAGCATGTCTGCGCATACAAGCAAAGATATTACTGTCTTTCCTAGGGCAGTCGGAAGAATTACCATCGTATTTCTGCGCTGCGCCGAATCTGCAATATTCTTTTGATATGATCTAAGCTCTATAGATCTATTCCATATAAGTGGGTGTTCCACATATCTTGCTAAAGTTTTAGATTGCTCAGACTCATCATAGTCTTGATTAGGAAATGTTTTTAGCACAACTAAATTCTCCGAACTGGCCGTTAACGCTATCCCGTAAAAAGATGTCTTCTATATATGCAGTATCATCATTTCTAATCAAAAAGTCTAATAGGAAACTCCATTTTATAAATAATCTAGTCAGATCAGATCTCAAATATATCTTCTGACCCACCAGTCTTTGTTAATATCTTTTCAGGATTGACCTCATCCATATTCTTTGCAAGTTCAGCAAGTTTTGAATTTGAAAGTAGCCGACTTATTTCTTCTAGCTCTGGGCTGGATCTTATTACAACTCCTCTTTTCTTTGTGGCAGAACCTGAAGAGCTTACTGGATTGATCTCTATAGCAAGAGATGCTGGTTTTCCTCTAAATGCAGGTAGTTTAAGGAGAAAAACACCTGGAATACTTGTAGCTTTTCTCTCCCAATCTTTGCCTTCCTTTAGAAATTGCATTAACCTCTCGTCAACTGTCATATATACATACACATCTATTCTGCAAATAAACCTTTAAATGAATAATCAAAAGCCTTCACCATGTAGTCAGAAACTGATTTATTTTGAATGGTTGGATATATATAGGAATATGAATGACTCATTATTGTATTTCTCTTTACCATTGTAAACAAGGTATCAGAGATTGCTTATAATTTAAACATCGAGGCACTCTAACGAGGGGGGGTGGAAGGGAGACATCCATTTAGTAGTAGTAGTGTTCTACTTGCTAATTTTTCATAGGAAATAATAGATTTTGATTGGGTAAAGCTTAAAATTCTTAAGTTGTTTATATATAAAATACAAGTGCTAAACGCAAGACTTAGTTATGATAACGGCACGATATTGATAAAGGGATTAGCGCACATTCCATTTGCTAGTACCGATCCTCGGACAAATCTACTGAGAGCTCCAGCTCTCTATTATGCTAACATAATAGAATTTTTAAAACAAAGTAGTATAGAGTATGTTGATCATGTTCTAGATCTTATACCATCTCCACATCTAACAACAACAAACAATATTAATAATAATAA
>JAREAI010000238.1:0-4608 GCA_029240435.1 Nitrososphaeraceae archaeon
TGAACCCATATAGTTAGCGGGCTCGGAGGTTTCCGTAATGATATCAGTTCACTAAAAGGATTCTAAATTAGTATGAGAATAGGTTAAGTTTAAGGTTTTTAGCTCAGTTGAGTGTTAATGAGAAAGCTGCCCAAGTTTATGATATACCTTTATTCTTTATGTGTTACCGTAAATGTATTTTTATAATTTCACATTCTTACGCGACTTTACATTACAGACATAAATAAGCTTCAAGATCAGTATTAGTTCAGTGGGATTTGAACCTTGCTGGTAAATGGTTCAGCTGCAATTTCTTGAAAATTGTATCCATATATCGATATAAATCTATAGTACGTCTGGAGCTTTGAGACTATGTAGGTTTATTTCTGCATTTGGCGAGGGAGTACATCTTAATCCACTAAATGATTACTATAGAGATCTCATTGAAATGTTTTAATATTTAGTTGCCTAACATCTTTTACAAAACATATTATGATAAAATTATCTTGCAAAGAGTCAGGATTAGAATGCGATTACATCGCAGAAGGCAAAACAGAAGATGAGGTCTTAAATCATATTTCTGAACATGCTGTCAATGTTCATAACATGAGAGCAGAAGACATATACGAGGAAAATATATCTGCTGCCTTTTTATGCCAAGCCATAGGTAAATTGACATCAACCCACGATAATAAGCAAAAATTAGATTAATTCAATGTATAAGAGGATCCAGACAGTAAGAATGTATAATCTAATATTATAAATAAGTAATCGCTATTGTTTATCAATGAAATTACTTTCCGTGAATATCGGACTTCCAAGGAAAGTACTCTTTAATGGGCAAATCATAACTACTGCAATTTTCAAGGATCCAGTCAAAGGTCCTATCTTGCTGCGAAAGCTTAACCTTGATGGCGACAAACAAGCTGATTTGACAGTACATGGTGGTGTGGACAAGGCAGTATATTCCTATCCTGCAGAACATTATCCCTACTGGCGTAAACAATTTCCTAACATGGATCTTGTGTGGGGAATGTTTGGAGAGAACTTTACCACTGAAGGATTAATGGAAGATGCTGTTAATGTAGGTGATCAGTTTCAAATAGGATCTGCTACTAAGCTTGTTGCAACACAACCTCGAATGCCGTGCTATAAACTTGGTGTTAGGTTTGGACGTATGGATGTCATTAGACGATTTATGTCAAGCCGTCGTCCCGGTATTTACTTCAAGGTATTAGAAGAAGGAGAAGTCAAAACAGGTGACGAAATAAAGATTATCAGAAGAGATAAAAATAATGTCACAGTGAAAGATATTGTCCGTCTTTATATTGCTAGGGACAATATAGACAATATTGAAACCATGAGACGAGCAACAAAAATAGAAGCTCTGCCAGAAGGATGGAGATATGAATTCGAGCAAAAGATTGAGCAACTGGAACACAAATAATGAAAAATTGATATTATAACATACATGCTTGCTTATGGATTTTCGAATAATTATTATCATCAGTCTCAAATCTGGTTGCATAAAATGTAACACCTATCCATGCCCACATAACAGAAAAAACATTGATACCGTCCCAAAGAATGCTGTAATAGAAGTAATACTAGTATACAGACTGTATGACCTACCTGAGAAACAGCAGCGGCTCGGTTATTTAGTTCATGAGCAAGTTCAGCTGCCAAGGTTCCAAGAGAAATAAGTTTCGCTTGCTCTTGCAATACAGTTTGTACCAATTCGACACGTTGCGCCATAGTACGCAAGATTTCCTGTGTTACTGATGGACAGGTAAAAATATCATCTGCCAAAAAGTCTCCTTTTTTATTCTAAGCAAATGGCTTTGTTCTAGAGTCCGTAGTGACCCGCTCGTAAGGAGCACCTAACAATATCGGTACTTCGCCTACAAATGTCCCAGAACCAAAACTTCCTATAACAGTCTCTTTGTAAGGAGACACTTTTTTTGTAACACGAACCTGACCTTTTAGCAGTACATAAAAATCCTCCGCAGGCTGTCCTTCAGTATAAACTTCTTCTCCTTGTGGAAGCCATAATTCTTCACCCTGCTGTAGACATCTAATTCATCATCCTTTAATTGTACAAAAAGCGGAACTTGACGGAGGGTATTATTTAGCATAGCATTTTTTCTTCGCCTATAGATCATCACACCCTCTTGAGATATTGATGAACAAACTGAATAGCAATAGAACCTTCACCTACTCCAGATGCAACTCTCTTTACTGAACCAGAACGTACATCTCCAGCTGCAAATATTCCAGGTACGTTAGTTTCAAGTAAAAATGGCAGACGGTCAAGATTCCAACCTTTTGGACGATTACTATTATTATGTCCATCGTCTATCATTGTCATCAGATCGGGGCCTGTCAAGATAAACCCATTTGCATCTCTCTTGACAGTACCAACTAACCAATCTGTATGTGGCTGCGCACCAATAAAGATAAACAGAGCATAGGTTGGAACAGTTTGTTTTTCACCGCTACCATTACTGGTATCAGCTACTACAATAGACTCAAGCTTCTTCTCACCTTTTACCTCTACTACACTTGAATGTAACCAGACTTTGATGTTTTCCGTTTTAACAATTTGGTCAGCTAAATACTGTGACATACCTTTACTAAGAGAATCACCCCGTACTAGCATAGTCACCCTTCTAGCATATTTAGAAAAGTAAATTGCTGCTTGTCCAGCAGAATTTGCTCCGCCAATCATGTAGACATCTTCATCACGGCAGGAAAGGGCTTGTGTCATAGCCGCACCATAATAAACACCAGCTCCAGTAAGCCTTTCAATACCTGGCACGTCTAGCTTTCTATACGATACGCCAGTTGCAATCAATAGTGTATGACAGCTTATCTCAGTTCCATCATTTAGCTTGACAAAGCGATATGGACCATCAACACGTATACCAATGGCTTCCTGTGGTGTTAGGATTTCTGCTCCGAACCTAGCAGCCTGAGTTACAGCTCGCCTTGCTAAATTAGCTCCAGTCAGACCAGTAGGGAAACCCAAGTAATTTTCAATGTTGGAGCTCATACCAGCCTGACCTCCTGGAGCTTCTTTTTCAACAAGTAAGGTGTGTAATCCTTCTGATGCTCCGTAGACAGCTGCTGCCAGACCAGCAGGGCCAGCACCTACTATAATAAGATCATAAAAGGGCATCTGAGCGCGTGTCTTCAGACCAATTTTCTCAGCAATCTGTATATTTGTTGGCTCTGAAAGATGCGAACCATCTTGAAATATTAAAATTGGTAAATGTGGTGTAGTAGTATTATCTTTGGATCTAACATAATCAACTAGACGTCGTGCTTCCTGATCTGACTCTGCATCTAGCCATTGATATGGAACGCCATTTCGTGCTAAAAAATCCTTTGTTTCATGCGATTTGGGCGACCAAAATAAACCAATAAGCCGAATTCCTTCGAATGGAGGTCTGAATGAAGCCATCCAGTCATCAAGTAAATCATCAACGACAGGGAATAGATTCTGTTCAGGAGGATTCCATGGCTTCATTAGATAATAATCAATCCTTGCCTTATTGATAGATCTTATAGCAGCATCTGTGTCTGCATAAGCTGTAAGCAATACTCGTTTAGCATCAGGAAATATATTCATAGCTTGTTCAAGGAACTCTACACCTGTCATATTTGGCATCCTCTGGTCTACTAAGAGCAATGCTGGTGGTTCATTTCGTAGTTTCAACTGTTTTAGTATTTCTAAAGCAGTTAGACCAGAATCAGCTCGAAGTACTCTAAAACGATTACCGTATTTGCTACGTAAGTCGCGTTCAACAGATCTCAAAACCTGCGGATCATCGTCAATAGTCACAATTACAGGTTTCATCTTTTTCTTATTATCATTGTTGCACGGAGTATTATTTAACACATCTATAAAACATGTATAACCGAGTAATCTTTTTCCATGGTAAAAGTAAGTCTGACATTTCGCAAAACAGCCTTATCGTTTTAACATAATTACGCACTGCGGCTCCTGTAATTTCCTTTTTCTCTCTACTCTCTCCTTCTGTACTAGCAGAGATTTCACGACATTATTTAAAAGCCATTTTTGGTCATTCTTTGTCTTTTCGACAAAGTATTTGCAGCGCTCCTCTATAGAGTAGTAGTAGCAGCAGCGTTATTATTATCTGGAAGTTCAATAAAATCAAAGAATCTCTTAAGTCTAGTTGTGTACTTTTCCCTAGTCTGTGGGGCATTCATCGCAAAGATGAACATGGAGTAAGGCTCTGATTCTAGTTCAAGCAATGCTTATCTCACTTTCTTATTTTTATTTCCTAGAACCCTAAATGGGAAGTAATATCAATGTAGGCTCGGAGAGTTGTGAATTAAATTTGACATTATTTTGAGGCCCAAACTGAGGTTACTACTACGTCACAAATTTTCAGTCTTTATGATCAATCTATAATGCATAGGATAGTCAAGCCATAGTGTTAGTAAAAAAACAACAACTACCTACTTTTACTACCATCTGAAAGCAGGCTCATCTTCCATTACCCTTTCGAAGATCTGAAGATAATTTTTAGTCATTATTTCATCTGTAAAGAGCTTTTCAACTCTGCGTCTACAAGATTCTGGCGAACATTCGTAAACCTTCTC
>JAREAI010000239.1:0-4599 GCA_029240435.1 Nitrososphaeraceae archaeon
GAAGAGTACCTTAAGGTTGCTCGTGCACTTTTAAATACAGAAGATGCGACCGATGAAGAAATTGCAAGTGCCACTGGTCTGAGGATTAACATTATAAGAAAAGTTCTGTATGATATGTTTGGCAAAGCACTAATTACAGGTATAAGAGTAAAGGATGAGAAGAAAGGATGGTTTGTCTATAGATGGCGAGCGAAACGTGATCAAATTGATAATTTTATAGATAATCAAAAGAAAAAAATTCTCGACCGATTGCAAAAACGTCTAGAATATGAAGAGTCCTCCGAGTTTTATCATTGTGGAAATAAAGATTGTCCGCGGACAAAATTTGATGCTGCCGTTGAATTATTTTTCAAGTGCTCCAACTGCAAAGGACCGCTCAATATGGTAGACAACAGTAAGGTAAAGGAAGCATTACGCTATAAGATTGAACAGATAACATTAGATGTATCCTTAAGAAAATAATAAGATTATGACAACTTATAATACAAAACTACCTCTCCATTATTTTGTCTTGACACCTTTATCAATTCCATTTTTATACCATCTGAGATTCTTTCATAACCATCCCCTTCTACTAATGTAGTCGCCGTTCTCCCACCTACAATTCTAGGCGCAACTGTTACCATTAATTCATTCACGATTCTTAATTGAAGGATAGACCAATTTAATTCTCCACCTCCTTCAACGAGGATTTTATTAAATCCCATCTTTTTAAGAATAAAAAATAGCTCTTTTAAGTCAACAGTTTTTGTTCCTGCAACAATCACTATTGCACCAGCACTCTTAATTTTATCAATTCTCTCATCAGATGCTCGTTTTGTTACTGCTACTATTGTATTGATTTTAGATGCGCTCTTCAGAATTTTTGAATCAAGAGGAATTCTTCCTATGCTGTCTACTATTATTCTCACAGGGGTTGTTCCATGTCTTTTAACCAGCCTTACCGTGAGTCTTGGATTATCTACAATAACAGTTGATATTCCGATAATAATTGCGTCAACAGAAGATCGCAATCTGTGAAGTCTTCTTAAATCTTGTTTTGAAGAAATTGTAGAATATCCAAGATTAGTCGCAATTTTGCCATCAATTGTCATAGCTGCATTTATCAGTACCTGCAAACTAGATATCTACTCCATCTATAAACTTGCCATTGATCATCACAGCTTTAATTGAATCCTGACTCGCTCTATGAACTATTGATGCATAGGGGTCATGAATTGGATAGAGATCAATATGATTCTTGTCTATAAATAAAAGATCTGCTGATCGCCCATTTTCTATATACCCGGAATTCAGGCCAAGGATTTTAGCATTGTTTACTGTAGCCATCATAAGTATTTCTTTAGGACTAATGAATTCTGGTTCTATTGCCCGTGATACCTTCCATAGATAATCCAATTCCTTAAAGATGTCCGGAGAATTTAGCATAACATTATCTGTTCCTATGCCAATAGTGCATCCTAGTTTTAACATTCTTGCAACTTTTGGAATACCGACTCCCAGTATTCCATTTGATCTCGGGCATACGATTACTCCTGTTCCTTTCTTCGCTACTATAGAAATATCCTCTTCATCGGCATTAGTCATATGAACAAGAATGTCAGGTTTTAAATATCGCATTATTCTATATACTTCGCTCATACCTGTTTTTGATTTGGATAATTCATTTGTATCTTTAGACTCTGCAGCATGAATTGCACTTAACAATTTCTTTTTCTCTGTGCTATTTTTGCTTTGTAATAATTTGCTGTATTGTATAAGTGTCTCATCAGTATTTTCGTTTGCACCACTGATTCCGAATCCATCAGCTATTTTTAAAATATCGGAAGCCATTTGCAGTAAATTTGAAGAAAGTTTCTTATCTTTTCGTTCTATTCCAGCTTCGTGATATATAATTTCCTTTTTTACCGGATTAAAATAGTATTCAACTCTGCCAAGTATTACACATTTAATTGGAAGATCAGATATCGCAGCCTTTAGAAGTTTTACTCCTTCTATACCTCCTTCTCTGAAGTCTGCAAAAGCAACTATTCCTTTTTTCATCATTGATATGGCTGAGCTTCTAATGAACATCTTAAGGTGATCCGGTCTAGTTTTTTGCAAAATATTCCTTTTTGCTCCAAAAACAGGATGAACTCTTTCGTCTAGCCCAGAATCAATAAGGAAATCTTTACCAATTGAATCTCCGATATGTGTATGGGCATTAATAAGTCCGGGTATTATCATAAATCCCTCTGAATCTATAGTATTTCTTTCTTTATCGATAATCCCACGATAATTTCCATCTCCAACTTTCTTTATTATTCCATTTTTTCCGATTTCAATAAAACCATTGTTAACAAAAGTTAGATCACTTCCAAGCAACAAGCTTGCATTCTCGATTATTATAGACATTGTATTTCATATATTGGCTGAATTTTTCCTTCATTTCTCAAATCTCTAATGGTATCCAGTGCTCTGGTGGCAGCCTCAGCAGCTTTTCTCCCGTTCCTTCCTATACCTATTCCACAATTCAATGTTATACCTATATCATTAGCAACAGATCTAATAATTATCTCGGCATCTTCTTTTTTTATATTATTTGATATAACCATGAAATTGTCTCCTCCAAGAAAAAATGTCATTGCTCCTTTTTTGAGAAATGCTTCTGATAACTTAGCATAGAGCTTCATTACTAATGCTGTAATTTCATATGGCGACATTTTAGAGCTAATCTTTTCAGAACCATTAATGTCAATATGCATTATATGTGCAGATTCAGAGTAGTTAGAATTTGTGGTAGATGATGAAGCTTTTAAAGACGGGGAGGAAGACATAGTTTGTCCAAAAATTCTTGTTTCTCTATCTATAAGGTTGCCTGCCTTCCTTGCTTCGTAAGCATTTACATTTGCTTCAAATGATGTATTGCCTTTTCCAATAGTCATTGATATCTTAAGGTTTTTGTATAGAGTTGCTATCTCTTTCTGAAGATCTTTATGGTCCTTTAGTGAAAGACCGTTAGTTATTGCGAAATACTCATCGAATCTATTTAAATATACGAGACACTCCTTTTGTGAGAACAATCTCTGTACATCATAATAAATTCTTGCCTGCAGCATTTGAATCTGCGCTTCTCTATCTGTACCCAGCGTAAGAGTCCACGGTCCATATCCTTCAATTCTGATAATAGTAATTTGTATTGTCAATCTATAATCGTCTCTGTTCTTCCCAATTGTGACCTTACTTCTTTTAATTTTTTAATTCTCATTGCCATGTTAACTGCTGCATTTACTGCACGCAATGGTACTATATCGATTCTGTCTTTTGCCTGTTCAAGGGTCATATCTGGACCAGTAATTCCAAGCCCAATCGGCTTGCCATATTTCAAAGACAAGTCTGCAATCAACCTGGCTGCATTTTCTGCAACAATATCATCGTGAGATGTTTCTCCCTTTATTACAGCACCCAATGTAACAGCAGCATCTACATCGTTCTTTTTTAAAAGCTCTTCAATTAACAATGGCATATCAAATGAACCAGGAGCAAAACAAATGTAACGTATATCTGCTTTGATTTTTTGTGCCTGATCTTTTGCTTTATTCAGCATTTGAAAAGTAATGTCGCTATTAAATTCTGAAACTATTATTGCTATTCTAATTTTATTCAAAAATTATTAGGCCGCCTTGGCATGAGTCTTCAACTGGCCAGATTCCAATAATGTAATACCCTTAATATCGGCATATTCTTTTGCTTTGTTTACTGATAACGCTTTATGGGTGGTGGAATCTAACATCTCACAAATTACTACTGCTGGCACCAATTTTGACATCTGTGCTAAATAAACACAAAGCTCGGTATGTCCACGCCTTTCTTCGAGCAGACCTTTTGAAGCAATCAAAATTGGGACATGACCTGGCGACCGAAAGTTTCTTGCAAATTCCTCTATTCCGCCTGAATCTATTTTCTTACAAATTTCTGCCAACTTTGAGATTGTCAAGGCTCTGTCGATGTCTGTAATTCCAGTGTATGTATCACGGTGATTAACGGTTATTGAAAAAGATGGTTTGTCGCCGTATGGCGATTTTCCATCGGTTAATTTTGAAAATATTGGATTAATGCTCGATAGGCTTTGGATTATATCGTGCATATAAGCTAGTCCCAATTTTGCCGTGATTTCATTTGAAATAGCTAAACAAAGTAATCCTCCAGCGTCATTTCTCATAGTTGCAATACTCTCCGGTTTAACATATTCAGCGGCCATTACCATGTCAATTTCGTCCTCGCGTCCTTTATCATCATGAACGAGAACGAATTTGCCATCTCTTAATGCATCTATTGCTTCTTCAATTGCAGACAATTAAATAATTTTCAACAAGAATTCGTTATATAGTTTACTGAAAATCGAGTAAATACTACTTTTTTGGTAGTATACTATTTACATATCTGCTAATTATATCTATTTCAATATTAACTTTGTTGCCTATAGATTTTGATCCGAGTGTGGTAGTGGTCAGTGTATGTGGTATTAAAGCAATAGAAATTCTATCATCTTTTGCATTTACTACAGTCAGACTTATGCCATCTATTGCTACAGATCCTTTAGATACGAATGAGCCTGAA
>JAREAI010000240.1:0-4701 GCA_029240435.1 Nitrososphaeraceae archaeon
TGACGATTATATTTTATGTATTATTCTTTGCAAAATTTTGACGAAAATCATTAATGTTCTGGCTAAAAAATATGGCCGCTATTACAGATAGAATAGGAGATAAGTATTAACCTTTTAGAATATAAACTAAAGGTGTCATTATGATTGTAGAACACAAAGAAATAAAATCCACATTAAAGAAATGAGACTTTCTAGGAGTTAAACAAGATGTCGCTTAACAAAGTGGTTACTTCGGCTCTGACACAATTCCTAATATTTTATCACATTTCTTGCATGAGAGTAAATAGGCAGTACCATTAGAAACGTCTATTGCTTCTGTATTACATCCATTTGCGGTAATATCGAATTCAATTTTATCGTTTTGGTTAGATAATATATAAAGTTGTTTCAAAATTAAACATGCAAGGCAACACAATATTCCTAAAATCATCTTTGTTTGGTTGGAACTGAAATGGCGAATAGAATTTTCAGAAAAACACTTGAACAAGCATACGAAAGAAGTTAAAAAAGAATTGTTGATTAACAATATAAATATATAAAATATCATCTTAACTGTCCTGTCCAGAGATACATATCTAGTCGAAAAGAATGCGCAGCAAGAGCCAGTAGTATGTGCACCCTATGGTCCTCTACTACCCATACTAAATTACTAAACCCTTGTAATTTATATTATAAATACAGAGATATTCCATTAAATATATCATTCTGGCGTCTTTAACCAATATTAAATCATCATCATCTGGAGCCAACAGCAGGTCTCTAGTTGACATATTTTACCTATATTTTCCTTAATTAAGAACTTGTGATATATATAACTAGAATGCATATCGATAGTGATACATTTCTTGATTTTGAGGAATTTGCAATTAGCAAATTCAGAGAATGATAATAGAACAGATTACGTAATTATTATATTTCATTTTAAATTGAAAATTGATAATAGTGATTCTGTTTGAGGATACATATAGTATCATTTTGCTAGTCTTTTTCTTTTTTCCCATTCAATTCAGATATCTATTACCTAAATTTCCTATCCGAATTCAGCAAAGCAGTTTTGAAGGAGGAAGGTCCATTAAATTTTTCTATCATTAGTGTTATGTGCATAGAATAGCTCATTTGGATATTTATTTTATTCTAATCAGAAAATTACTTTTATGCTTCTTATACTATCTCCTACATAGTGTTCATTAGGCCATAAAAGCATCTAGTGTGCTGTTTGTTGTTATTGTTGCTGATGTAATCTTGCTATTATTATTTACTTCTTTTCTTTTACCATCTACCTGTGTTGCTTGTTTTACTATACCCAAATGGTTATAGTCATGCGTACCTGAGAGATATATAGTATATATCAATGCAGTATTCTTTCCTTCAGCCTTTCTCAATATCCTTCCTATTCTCTGAGCAGCTTGATTCATATTTGAAGTGCTTGCCAATATGATGGCTATTCTTACCTGAGGAACATCGTATCCAATTTCCAATGTGTGAACTGAAAGCAAAGGATAAAAATCTGTGCCCCACTTAGATAGAATATCTTGCCGGTCTTTAGATTTTAGTTTGCTTTCAATTATCATTGATTTTATTCTCTTTTCCTTTTCTAATATATCCTTTAGTTTCTTGATAGATTCTATTGTCTCACTGAAAACCATTATTCTTTCTGATGGATGCTTTGTTGCTATCAGATCGGCTGCAGAGGACAGTTTATTTTGAGCACAATTAATTAGATTTTTTCTATTTCTTACATTTTCGAACCATGACCTTGCCAATCTGGCAGATAAGCCCCCTTTTTTCAATAAAGAAGACATTAATTGTGGATCAGATTCATTCAACTCCTCAGAAATATTCCTGATCTTCGTAGAGTAATCATCATAGAGCTTTTTCTCCTCAAATGTTAGTTTAACCTTTATTGGTATTACTATTGGTTTTGCAAGCCTTCCATCTTCTACAGCCTCTCTTATCATATATTTTTTGACTGGTGGGAGTAAAGAGACAACTGTGTTGTAGTTAGGATGTTGTTCATCTATTGTTGCAGTTAATCCCAATAATGCTTTTTTATTAGCAGAATTATCTTCTTCTCGTAGAAGATCAAATATATTTCTTAAAGTTATTGCTGAATCGGTCAGTAGATGCATTTCATCAAATATTATCATATCAGAATTATGAATTAATCCTAAATTGTTAATTATACTCTGATAAGTGCTTATTGTTATTTCTCTTATTTCTTTACGTTCTCCAAAATATACTCCTATGGATTCTTTAGGTATGTGATAAGACAGTAACCTTTTGAAATTCTGCTCGACTAGAACAATTCGTGGAACCAAAAAGAGTAAAGATGGTATAATGTTATTGTAATGACAAGTGGAATCATTATTATTATTAAGACTACTGTTACGGCTTACATTGCTATGATGTAGCTTTTCTTCTGCTCTCCTTCTTGCACATTCAAATGCTATCTCTGTCTTTCCTGTTCCAGTGCTGTATATTATTGATCCTCTGCATTTATTAGAAACCCATGCCTCAATTGCTTCAGATTGATCCTTTGTAAGCTTGAAAGGAAATTTTAGATTTAAAATACATGGTATCGATCTACTTGATGATTCTGCCAGCGGTCTTTCTTTTGTGTTTTCTAGCATGATATTATTACCCGCATTATAGTCTATCAACTAAAGTGACAATCAAATAAGTCTATTGCATAGGAACTATTAACGTGATATTATTATGGTGATTATTTGCAGTATTTTTAATATCATATTTTTTCTCCCTTGAATCATATTCAAAGACTATCATCTCACTTGGATCAAGGTCAATGACTTTATAACTCTCCTCTTCAGTCCTATTTGAAAGCATATTTTTATTTTTAAATAAAATATTATGGTAAACTTGTTTATTTTGTAATGTATTAACCATGTCATCCTTTGCTATTTAATTCTGCTATTTATAAAAAAGGGCTCTTTAGGGAGGGGGTCGGAAATTAAAAGAAGGGATTTAAGCGTCCAATTCAAGAATACTTCTTTTTGTTGTCTTTAGCAATTAGATAGTATTTATAAAAAGAATTTTATAATATTATGCCTTGCTAATTATATAGAGGATTAAAGTTGGTAGAGCAACAAAAAACAGACATAACAGAAGAATCAACAACTTCTGCGGTAACAAAGGTCAATAAAAAGGAAAATAAGCAGGGTTCGATAACAGAGACAGAAAAAGGGAGAGATCAAGAAAATGCAGCCGGAGCAGAAATAGAAGATCGCAACAAATAGAAATAAAAATAGACAATGTCAATTAAGATTGTATAAATGAGTGGATGATCTTAAACAGCGAGGAGGTTATCTGCCATTCTACGATCATACAATAGGTAATATAACATTCCAATATGGACATAGATTTTTGTCTTGATGCGTTTGTAGCAGAGGTTTGTCATAATCTACTATAAGATTATATTGACCAGCCATATAGACAAATCCATTTTTACATTCTTGAACACCTAGTAAAATATACAACTTCAATTTTCACACATTTTTCCACATATGTAGTAGAAGGTTAAAAGCTGATATACCTAAGTTTATCGATATACAGGACTTTATAGCTTTTGATATAGTATGAATATGAATGATCAGGTTAGACCCAGCTTTCGACTAGGTACTACAAAAATATTTCAGAAAACGATTTGGTTTACCTACTGTCAACTGGATGAATACTAGCAAAAAAAGTCTCTATTATATTTTGTCTTTAGACAGACAGGGTGTAAGCTTATCGATTTTCTAATGATAAATTTATGGCAATGATGACTAACCTTTCATAAAACCAATAGTAACTTTGAGCGACTGCAATTATTCGACTAATCACATTTCTGCCATTCAGATATCATATCTATAAATAATGATTCAGTCGAATCATAACAGAATTTTTTATTTATAATATATTAGTTTGATTTTCATTCACTAAACAACCTAAAAAATTAATAGTTTGGCTTAAAATGTATGTAAGTCTACTATGACTATTGAATTTAATTACACAAACAACACAGATCTGCCTACATCAGTGTAAAAAATGTGGAGTAGTATATGATTGCAGAGAGGGGATGAACTGTACAATGTCGTTCCAGTATGGTAAGTGTTCCTTGTGTAATGGTAAAGAAGACAGATAACTTCGAAGAATGGTAGTACTGTGTCTGATTCTTTATTAATTAAAATCGCTAATAAAATAGCTTTTTGATTTATTAATCAAACTAGAAAATGTCAATAAAATGCTCTATTCTTCGCTATGTGTGATAGTACTTGTTATAACAAGTATAAACTATTAATAGAAAAAGAAAGTTATTTACAATATTTTGACTGAGCCCACCATTTTATACTACATAAATCGGGAGCATTACTTAATTTGCCTGTAACTAGTAAAATTTGCAATATCCATGAGCTTCTTTTCATCATAACGTCTTACTCCTGCTCCTAAAGTATGATGATATATACTCACACATAGATATGCATTGATCCAATTTGTCTATTTCTTTCTCTCAAAAATAATATTAATTTGCAGGTGGCTTTTCTTCTTCTACTTCTTCTTCTATTTCCGATTCCTGCAATTCTTCCTCTTCTTCTTTTGGATGACTACTCATTATCAGTTATAGGAAAGAGTGGGACAACTTTAAATGAGTTCCGATAAATAAAATCAAGCTTTAGGTTAGATTACGGAATTAACCAATTGCTC
>JAREAI010000241.1:0-4553 GCA_029240435.1 Nitrososphaeraceae archaeon
CTGCATTGTTTCTAACAAGTCCGTCAATTCTTATTATACCCTTACCTTCGTCTGAAGGATAAAGTGGTAAACACTTAGCAACCGTTCTACGTTTGCCTCTAATCTCGATAACATCACCTGTAGACGCACTCAAAGAATCCATAGAATCATAGTCAATTCGAGCAACTCCACGGCCTACATCTCTAGTGTAAGCTTCAAGTACCTTTAGAGATAGAGTATTCTGGCTCACGATAACACCTAGTACTATACTCATCTTTATACCTTTACTACCTTTCTGCCCAAATCTTAGTGTTAATCTTTAATCTATGATCTTTGTGTATTATGAATATGTGTTATACTAATCAAATGTTAAAGACAGCATTTATTGTTTGTTATCTATCTTAAATTAACATTAAATTAACACAAACTTAAAATCACCTATTTGCGCGTCTCTTTTGAGTAAGTTTGGGTAAGCGAACGTTAGTACGTAGAAGGGGTCGAGGGGGCAAGCAATTTAGAGCAATTACGGTTGGAAAGCTTGCTCCAGCCAAATATCCTAATTTTAAATTAGATGAGCATCATTCTGGTACCGTTGTTGATATTGTACATGAACGTGGAAGAGATGCTCCTCTGGCGAGGATTCACTTTGATGACAACACTTATTCCTATGTTCCAGCTCCTGACGGTACAACTGTTGGAAGTAGAATTGAAATCGGTGTCGGAGCAACTGCAACTGCAAGAAATATTTTGTCTTTAGAATCGATACCTGATGGCACTTTAATTTGCAACATTGAAAAGAACGCTGGTGATGGTGGTAAGTTAATTAAATCAGCAGGTTCTTCTGCTCTTGTTTTTGCTCATGGCACTGAAGGTGTAACATTAAAGTTCCCTTCTGGTAAGTTTCTTATGGTTAATCCAAAATGTCGAGCAATGATTGGAATAATTGCAGGTGCAGGTAGAAAAGATAAACCATTTCTGAAGGCTGGTAATAGAGCAAAGTATATGCAAGCTCATGGAAGACTATATCCTACAGTTAGAGGTATTGCACAAGCTGCAGTATATCATCCACATGGCGGTGGAAGACATCAGCATATCGGTCGTCAATCGTCAGTTGGCAGAACTACTCCACCAGGACGCAAAGTTGGGATTATAGCACCTAGAAAGACGGGCCGTGGTAGAATAAAAGAGCGAAAATAATAATAATATGCCATATTTTTATTTCTTTTTTGAAGATCAAACCTATTTTAATTTCCTTTGGCTATTCCATATTGACAGAAAACATTATTCCATTGTTTATATTATACAATTACATTAAATCTTTAATCTATTTCTATCATAGCACATTTTAATCAGATCTGTTAAGTTGAATTAGTTATTATGAATGACATAGCGAAAACGGTGACAATATTTCCTGTATTCAAAAGCAAGCGACTGTTATTGGACAGTAAACATATAGAATTTTGTAATACAGAATTATTATATTCTTAGATGTTTCTATATTGACTGCAAAATCTATTGGCAGTATAATTAGTAAAATGGAAAAAGTGCTTTATCATAGAAAGTTACCAAGACTTACTGCCCTCAGAGAATTGCAAATGGAAGAAGAATGTGATGCATTTAAAGTACTTATTGGGACCATTCTATCAGCCCGCAGTAGAGACGAAAATACCAAAAGAGTTCTCAACAACTTATTTATTAGGTTCAAAAATGCTAAAGAACTGGCAGAGGCAGATATACAAGAAATTAAAGCAATAATACATAGCAGTGGTTTTTACAATGTCAAAGCTAAGAGGATCAAACAAGTTTCACAATTAATAATTGAAAGATTTAACGGAAAAGTTCCCGATGATTTGGAAAGACTTCTAGATCTGCCTGGTGTAGGCGTAAAGACGGCAAATTGTGTTTTAGTATATGCTTTTAATAAACCTGCAATTCCAGTTGACATTCACGTTCACAGAATATCAAACAGATTAGGTCTTGTTAATACTCAAACGCCAGAAAAGACTGA
This sequence comes from Nitrososphaeraceae archaeon, assembly GCA_029240435.1. GTDB lineage: Archaea > Thermoproteota > Nitrososphaeria > Nitrososphaerales > Nitrososphaeraceae > JAJNBK01. Next base: position 1,988 of record JAREAI010000241.1, read on the forward strand.
AGTTGAGCTAAGCCGTATTATTGATAAAAAATATTGGCTCAAAGTAAACTCAACTTTCGTAATGTATGGTCAAAATGTCTGCCTTCCGATACAACCAAATTGCAAAGTGTGTAAATTAAAGAATGTTTGTAAATTCTATCGCAATATTACTGATGCTGTTTCTGCTCCTCAGAAGAAGTCTTCCTTTTCTTAAATACCAGCAGTCCAACAACAAGCCCACCAATACCAACTATCATAGCAAGTGGATAATAATAAAGCGGAGAATTGATAGGATTTCCGTAAATCACGTTAAAAGAGATATCTCCTCCATATGTGTTAACAGCAGAATTTGGCTCCTCCTTCCCGTAAACTGCTATCGAAGCAATGGTAAAATCGTCTATGGATAATTTGTCAATAATAATCCTTTGACCATTGGTAATAGTCAGACCCTGATTGTTTGCATGTGCTACAATTACTGGCTGATCTCTAGACCATCCATCATTATCGTGTTCATAGACTCTTATGTAGCCAGACTCTTTTGTATTTACTGCGACCCAGAATTTCTTAGAAGCATCTCCAAACATTGCAATTTCAATGAACTTGTCACTTGGTGTGGGTTCTTGCAATTTTACAATAGTCTTCGCATTCTGCATATTACTATATGACATATTATTTTGTATTGTCAAAATCCAATTTGTAACTTTAGGCGTGTCGAAAGCATAAACAAATGGATTCTTTCTATCACTATTTGATGAAGAATATGGAAAAACAAATTGTTCGCTATTTTCTGTCTTGATTACTTTATATTCACCTTGGGGAGGATTAACTAATGGTTGTTGGCTTACAACAAAGGGTAGTTCGGAGACAAGTATCATGGATACTATCAAAAATGATATAACGAGATGCAGCATACGATATAGAGATTTGTCATATAGTAATATTAATTATTCCTACCCAATCTCGCTCAGTAATATTATTATAATAATAATTTATTATATATATTTTATTATTCTGTAATTATTGCTTGCAATTATTTTGAAATCTATGATATATGATTAGTAGTTTTACAGGCAATTATTACAACAGATTTGTTTTGTGAAAAGCTAAAGATGTTTTTATTCTTACTATAAAATGATAATTGTTCCTGTCTATGCTATTTGTATAAAGTTTTTTTAATTTCGTAATCCCTTTTCTAAAATCGACAAGATACAAGAATAAATCCAACTAACAAGAACAAAAGCAACCAAGCTTCTAGATTGATTTATAATATTAGTATATTCCAAATGCATTAAACATATAAAAATACATTTGATTCACGAACTTAATATCGGTTCGGACTCGGAGGGAGATTAGTGCCGATATTGGTGCTAAAAGAAGGTTCCTAACATAGAGTAGATGTCATAAACTTTAAAGGTTTTCCAAGATTCCCTGAAAGGGCTAAGAGGAATGTGAACATTGCTGCTAAATGGGTTCCCCTTGGACAAATGTATATGTATATATTGACTAACTTCTCATATGTTATTCACTTTCGCAAATTCAGTTTTAAAGTAATCTACTAGATCTAAATGTAAAATCGGTTGGTTCGAGATAAATCTACACTTTTCAAGTTGTCAGAGATTAGGGTGATCAGAGAACAATACTTTGCCATTTTAGATCTACATTGTAGCATTATTATCTAGAGGATGTGACATTTAGATCATGCCATTAAACAAATCTTAGCATGATTACAATGAATCATTAATTGAACGTTGACGTGTTCTTATGGATATTGGCTTTCTAAGGTCATGGAATAAAGAGATTAAGGAAATGAACCTAGAGCAGCAGTATCAGCAGCAGTATCAGCATCAGCAGCAGCTGGGCGCTTAGACTACAACAATAATATTCAAAAACAATTGTCAAACTATCCTGGCTCTCTGTGGATATCCTATCTCATCATATAACTTCTAAAATTCTTATAACACAATGCATGTGTCACAATACTCATGAAAATTCGTATTGTACGGTGGGCTATGAGATCCTTTATTTCCTATGAATAAAAGAGACTGAATAATACTTTATTCAGATACAACCTAAGTTATAGGCCATATCCCAAAAAAGACATTCGTAGTTGCATGAAGTAGCAAAATGGTTTTTCATCGCCATTTTATCTTTTTCATTCGCTTCTTTACCCAAGGCATCTAACATCATTTTTATCTCCTTGACTTGTCTAGATGATTCCTCAGAAGAATAGAATTGTACCCATTTTTTAAACCACTCTTTGAATGTGTTTTTTGACAATTTTTTAGCTATTTCAAAATATGTCCAAGGACAGGGTGCCATGGCTGATACAATTTCGCCCATAGAACCTGTTGATGATATCTGTCTTAGATAAGAAGTATAATTTAAGGTAGTTGTTGCTGTGCTAGGAAACATACCCTTAAGATTTGTTCCTGACGATATCCTTAATATATCAAGTATTTGAGTTTGCATTTGCATTTCAAAGTTAGTGGTACTATAGATTAGTCCATCAAACCATTCCCTCATTCTAGGACTATTGGACTTCTGTTTAGCAACTTGCAGAAACTTGCAGAATTCCTGAAGAAAAATA
>JAREAI010000242.1:0-6863 GCA_029240435.1 Nitrososphaeraceae archaeon
TATGCAAATAACATTTTTGTTGGTGATATTAATAATGGTAATCTATATTACTTTGAAGTTAATGACAGAAGAACAGGCCTAAAGTTTGATGATGATGATAATAATAATAATAGCAACCGCCACCATATCGGACTAACTGATTTTGTTGCTGATAATAAGGACGAATTATCAGCAATAGTTTTTGGAACTGGCTTTGGCCGTATAACTGATATCGAGACAGGTCCTGATGGGTTTTTGTATATATTGTCATATCAGGACGGAAAAATATATAGAATTGTAGGTTAATGTCGCATGATTATCAAATTAAGGTATCAACTACAATATTATATACACTGATAATGTTATTGCACTTGTATTATGAAATTTTTATTATATATAAGATATGTGGGTATTAATGTAAAAAATTCGATTATGAAAGGTTTGCAAAGATTCCTGATTGCATTATAGGTCAATAAAAAACATGCCCTTTTGATATATATATTATATGTTGAAATTGTTACATTTTCTCTTTGAATTGGGTTATATGCTACTGCAACAATCGCCTTTTGGTATTCCATGACCATGAGGACATTCTCTAGGGTGTTTCAATAAAGTACATAGAGCATCAGTAAATTGGTTTTTCATATGATGTTCAATGCCGCATACCATTTCTTCATCAATTTCTATTTTTAATGCATCCTTCATCATTACTTCAAGTAAACGTGTATTACGAATCATCTGTTTTCCAATGCTTTCACCCTCTTCTGTCATTTCTACTACATTCCCTTTCTTGTAATATACTAGATTAGAATTGTTAAGCTTATGAAGCATCTGGACAACGGATGGCTGCTTCACATTAAGAAGTTTGGCAATTGAACTAATTTTGACTTCTTCACCTCTTTCCCGTATATACCATACAGCTTTTAGGTACATTTCTATATGTTCTGATTCAGCTGTTCCAACGTATAGCTCTTCTCTATCATAATTATCCTTTGGATTTTTTGCCACGCTAGACTCCAAAATACTTATACTAATTGATAGAGGTTATCTATTAACTCTATCTATAGCGATCCTAAAAATTCTTGGAGTTCAAAAAAGATTCTATATTGTAATTGGATATATCACGGTATTTATCACTTTTGATTCTTATGTCATTCTTCTCATCGAGTTTCCAACAGCCTGATGATACATGTGGCTCTGAAATAGATTATGCAAGAGAATCAGATAAGAAACTTAATGATATCAAAGTAGCACAGGACATAAATAGGTAAACATGTTAGGTCATAGTAAGCGCAGTTTTGTATGTAAGAGTATACTTAGCAACAGACACGGAGAATGCTGTAAATCAAATTATGATTAGGACCCTAATAATGGTTCACCACTTGCAGATTTAAGTGATATTTGCAAACCAGATATAGATAACATTGTTGAAAAGACATATAGTTCAGTAATTCCAAAAAGAATTATTAATGATTGTCAACTATAAATCAGAATTAGTTACAATTTTTATATAATGTTATATAATTTTATTTATATTTTTGCTTATGATTACTCTAAATTTTTGTATCGATAGATACATTGCTGGTCGAGTAACATATTATTAAATCTCATTCGCTATTACATGAGGTTTTAAATCTAAGGACAACATAATGTACATAATCATATGAACAATAATCTATTTCTTTCTCAATCATTAATGCGGCTTTTCATTTATTTTGCTATCGGAGTTGTTATTTCATACATAACACCTTTCCCATTTTCCTTTCTTATCATATTAGGAACTGTCATTTTAATTACCATATATACCAGAGAAAAAGTATTGAGCATAATAGACTTGGGTATATCTCTTGCAACTAAATTTGGCAAGAGTAGATTGATATATCATTGTATGACTTGTGGAACGCAGCACAGGAAAATTGTTTGTCCTACATGCGGATCAAGAATAAAAAAAGTAGGAATTTAATAATATAATCCCGCATTTATTAATTATTGCTGATCCACTGAAGTTAAAATAACTAGTAATACACGACAATAGATAATAAACTTGCTTTATAACCATCGTGATATACTAAAAGTTCTACTATTGATTTCATCCTATAGTAACATTAGAAGAACTATGGATAGAATCAGAGATAGTTATGACATATGAATATTATAAAACTTGATTGTATATCTAGAAACAGAAAGAGAAAATCTTTTATAAAAAATCAATCTTTTTACTTGCTTTTGGATCGAAGAAACATATTGAAGCAATTATACAAAAACGATAAGTAATAATGATCCCTAAAAAAGGAACAAGAATTAACTCAATCTTAAGTATGATTATCTAAGATGATATTGAATAGCTTGTACTCCGTTAAATCATGAACTTTTCTTTCTTTCTACATCTGCCATAGACTTTCTTACTGTTTCTATTTTCTTCTTTCTTCTTGGCTGAATTATTAGCACATATAAAGATAATAGAATAAACTGGGCAACGATTGTCTCGAGCGTTGGATGAATTCCAGTCATTGTTGCAAGGTTAATATCGAGACGAGGAATAGTTCCAAACATATGGGTTGTAGAAATGTATCCTACTTCTTGGAATTCTCGTATTGCGTTACCCATAAATGCTATTGACATATAAGCTCCAACTCCCATTGTTAATCCAAACAATACCCTTAGAGGCAATTTTTTACCTAATTTTCTTATAAGAAATACTATTCCGACTATTATTGTAAGGCCCAATGTCATTCCAGCTATAACATACCATTCCATATATTTGGCAAAAGATAACATCGCCTGATAAAACAGAACAGTTTCAAATCCTTCTCTGTAAACGGTAAAGAATGAGAGCATTATAAATACTGTCACACCTCCAGTAGTTGTTGCTTTCCAGACCTTTGCTTTCACGAATTCTATCCATTTCTTTGTTTCAATTCTATTGAGAACCCAGAAGCTAACCCAAAATAACACTGCCACGGCTGAAATGCCAGCAATTGCTTCAATTAATTCTCTGCTGGCACCAGATATCTCGATAATATATTCTGCGATAAACCAGGTTACTCCAGTTGCAGCGGCTGCAAGTACTATGCCATAGTAAATGTGCTTTTTAAAGCGCTGATTTCTAGAAGCTTCTAGATATGTAAGTATTGCACCAATAATCAATGCAGATTCCAAGCCTTCTCTAAAAATAATAGAAAATGATGTCGAGAATGCTATTGTAGGAGCGACAATGCCAGTACCGGATACAAGCCGTTCCGATTCATCAAGGCCATTTCTAATTTCTATTGTATTTGATTCTATTTCTTCATATGGTGACTGTGATTGAATAAGGTTTCGTAATTCTGCAAATTTTATTTCCATTTCCAGTGTAAAATCTGGGTCTATCGGTCGTAAAGGAATCTCGATATTTTCATAGCTATCCAAGTATGCAGAGCGAGAGGTTAATAGAGCTTCATTATATCTTTCTGCTTTGTATTGGAGAAGCATTTCGTCAAGCTTCTTTCTTATCTGATCGATGTTGTTCCGGACAGCCTCCTTTGCAGAATCCTGTGCTTCGCCCATTTCTTTTCTTTCACCCGTATACACTCCAAAACCCTTGCTCAGATCTTGAATATCAGTAAAAGCAGTTACTCTTGAAGTAGCACTAATATTACCGCTTTCTTGTAACTGATTGAAAGAAGGATCGTTTTTCAAAAGATCTTCTGCAATATCAATTTTTTCAAGAATTCCATTGATAAAAGACTCTAAATTTTCAGCAGATTCTCTTTCCCTGAGCATTTGTCTTAGCTTCTCTCTCATATCTATTTCGATATCAGACATTAGTTGTGGATCATGCTTTTCTATTGGAGCTTCCAAGTATTCATAATTATCTAGGTATGCAGTTATTGCATTCTTGTCAGCTGACTTATAATCTCCATTTTCCTTTACTTCCGTAATGATATTAGATAATAGAGTTCTTATTGTAGAGAAATATTTTGTATGATCTCCTGCAAGTTCGCTGCCTTCACTCAATGAAAGCTCTTCTGATAAGTCTCTCTCTATTGCAGCAATTAAACGTAAAACTGATTCCTGATCTGTTTTTTGGCTAATAGAATTCTCTATTTGTCTGAAGAAAGAACTGATCTCGTTTCTTCTTCTTTCATCTACAGAATCTGATATTTTATTATAATTTGATTTGGATACATTAACCAAACCTAGTGCATTCTCATAATCAACATTACTGAATTGTTTTGTTGATGGTTGTAGTTCTTTTTCTTCTCTGTCTAATATCGGAACTGCTGATGTTGCATTAGAAATTTGATATGATTTAGCAGCATCTCTTAACAAAAATACTATGATTTGGGCTATTAAGCTCTTGTCTGCTTGAATATCTGACCCACGAGCTTGACTAGAAAGACTATTCAATAGGTTATTAATTGTAGAAATATCTTGTTTTGTATTATGTAGTGAATCCTTTCCAGTCTTTATATTAATCGGCAAATCAATTAGCATTGCCTCGAGGTCTGAGGTGAATTGCTCGTTAATGTCTATTAGTTGATTTTTGATTGATGGAAAAGTAATGGAATGAGGAATAAATGCATGAGCAAAAGCCATGTCTTTATCTCCATCATTAAGACTTTTCTCAGTTAGTAAAAGTTGTGTTCTTATTCTTTCAAGGTTAACCATAACAACGAGTGTCTCATTATTCAATTCTTCTGTCATTTCTTGTTGAGCATAAGATAGATAATTGTCCAAAGCAGGCAAAGTGGTGCCTAGAACTATGATTATAAGAATAACAACAAGATATATTCGCACTTTCATACCTCGTAAATTTTTTAACTCTTTTGGTTTTATTATTGTCATTTTTCAATCACCATATTGTACTATCATTTCGATAGTTCTCTGCCTGTCTGACAGCAAATCATTAGGCTTACCTAATTAGCATTTTAACCTATATAAACAGTCTCTATTCAATGTGCTTATCTCTCAAATTTATACTATCTAAATTAGAAATTAGGGATAGCAGAGACTTTTTCAGACAAACAATGATTTTAGATCGATAACAGACAGCTCTATTTTGGCATCCTCTTATATTAGGATAAAAGCAAGCAAAGAAAAAAAATATACTACGACAAAAGTATTATTAGTATCTCTATTGCATACATTTGAATATTGTGCATCATTTATCCTTTTTTTAGATCTATCAGTTCTCTATATCCATCTTCAAATTCTTTTTTAACAGTCAGAATCAGGCACATGAATTTGTCATCTTTTGAGAGCAATGTTTTCATATCATTTTCAACCTCATATAATGCAATTCTAGCATTATCATTTGGAACATTCGGATTAGTAATTAGCATATTTGACTCATTATACATAACTGCTAGTTTAAAGCCCAAAGCTTTAGTATGCCATCCTAAATCAAATTCTAACTGTTTGGCTTGCATTCCTATGTCCTCTACATTCGGTGTAGAGCTAATGGTATCCAAAGTATAGAGAGTTGTTTCACAACATCTGCGTAGATATTGAGTTATTGTAGAATAAAAACGAGCAGTTGAATGTTTTATGGTTTCTTCCTCGAAGTATGGATAAAGCAGAGTTTTTAACACTATATTGTCTTTATATTTTATTAATAATTCTGGCGGATAACTCGCGATCCTAAAAAAGATATGAAATAATCCAATTGTAGTTAACCTGTAGTACATTGTTCCACGTAAAAATTTTCTTTGTATCTCTTCAATTAAATATAGATCTTGAAGTCTTCTGAGAATATGTTGGATATTCTTGTAAGACATTGTTTGACGCCTTAACTTATAATAAGAAAGTATTTTGTATGCTGAATCTTGACCGTTAATAATTTTGAAAAGGAATGACCTTTCTGCATCATCAAGTTCTATTCTTTCATATGCCGATACTTCTGACATATATTTCGAATAGTTCATATAAGAAGATGCTAAATGAGGCTCAATAAGCATTTCTTATCTGATTGTCTTTAATCATTAAGAATAAGAATTAGGCTTTATATTATTATAGTTTGATAAATAACTCAAATACTTGTAGGTGTTATTTAAAAAAGCACGCTTCTGTATCATATCGGAAAACCAGATTAGCAATAGATAAAATGAGAGGATAGGGTTGAGGATGGATACCTATTTGCCGAGTATAGGATCCTTAAAGAATCTCCATAAATACTTCTTCCAAAATGAGAGGAACGCTTCAATTGATATTAATCGAATTCATCAGAATAAAAAAATTTATCAAGTATTAAATTTTATGTATTGTATAGTTATTCTACCATGGAAACTAATACAGATAGTAGTACTATAAACTGGGACGATGTAATAAAGAAGGAGGCAAGAGGTATAAATGATGCAGATCTTGGAGAAATACAACAAGTCGATGAGAATTTCATCCTCTCCCAGAAAGGAACCATAGGTAAAGAAAAGTTCAATATTCCAAAATCTCTTGTAGCATATTATGATGGAAATATATTGCATGTAAGTATAACCGAAGAAGAAGCGAAGAATATGTACATGCAGGGTTCATCACCAATAGTTGAAGAAGAAGAGCGCATCAAGATTATGGAAGAAAGAATAGTTGTATCTAGGAGAGAAACTACAGGAGAGGAAATAACAATAATAAAAGAACCAGCAAGTGAGACCAAGACAGTTCAAGTGCAGCTAACACATGAAGAACCAATTATTGAGAGAAATCCTGTTGGGGAGGCAACCTCGTCATTACATCCAGTTCAATCCATAAAAGAAATCAAAATTCCGTTAATGAAAGAAGAAATAGAAATATCAAAGCAGCCGTATGTCAAAGAAGAAGTTGTTATTAGGAAGAAACCAGTTATAGAAACTCGTACGGTAACTGAAGAAGTAAAGAGCGAAAAAGTTAAGGTTAGAAGAGGCACAGAGGAA
>JAREAI010000243.1:0-10350 GCA_029240435.1 Nitrososphaeraceae archaeon
CCAGAGTAGACTTAGGAATTTCTGATAACTTTGATGTTATGGCAATGATCGCAATTGGAAAGAGGGGACCAAAAGAAAATCTTCCTCCAAATCTTCAAGGAAGAGAATTTCCAAATGATAGAAAACCTTTGGTGGATCTTGTAATGGAAGGATATTTTAAGGAATAATTGAATAGAGACATGATGAAAGCTGCAAGGATCATTAAACCAAAAGAATCTTTAGAAATACGGGAGCTAGAGGTACCAAAGCCAAGAGGTTCACAAGTTCTTATAAAAGTTATGTCATCTGGTGTATGTCATAGTGACATCCATTTGTGGGAAGGAGGATATCAAGGACTCGAAGGGCAATTTCTAAAAACTACAGATAGAGGTGTGAAATATCCTTTGACTCCTGGACATGAAATTGCAGGAACAGTCGAGAGTTTAGGCGAAGAAGCAGCAGCAGCAGATAAAAAAAAAGAGATTATCAGTAAGGATGAGAAAGTATTAGTATACCCTTGGATAGGAGAAGGAGTTTGCCCTGCGTGCATCATTGGGGAGGAGAATCTATGCGATAAACCAAGATCACTTGGTATATACAATGATGGTGGATACGCTGAATATGTATTGGTACCGCATTACAAATATCTAGTTAAAATAGGTAATGACGATAATAGCGATAATAATAATAATCGTCATAATCTAGATATTGATGCAGCCGCTACTTTATCTTGTTCTGCGCTTACTGCATATGGAGCAGTCAAGAACGCCAACCTTAGCCCAAATGATAATGTCGTCATTGTAGGAGCTGGTGGCTTGGGCTTGATGGCTATTCAGCTAGCAAAAGCAATTACTGGATCTAAGATAATAGCTATGGATTTAGATGACAATAAGTTGAAAGTAGCCAAGGAAAATGGTGCAAACTTTGTTGTTAATTCAAGAAAAGAAGATCCAGTAAAAACAGTAATGGATTTAACAGAGAAGACAGGAGCTGACGCTGTTATTGACTTTGTAAACGCATCTAAAACTGTTGAAACTGACATGAATATGCTAAGAAGAAGAGCAAGAGTAGTACTTGTCGGATTATTCGGAGGGGAATTAAAATTAAATCTGGTTACATTTCCAACAAGAGCATACAGTCTAATTGGATCATATACTGGAACTTTGAATGATTTTAGAGAGCTAGTATCGCTTGCAAAAAGAGGTATAATCAAGCCTCTCATTTCAAATCGATTTAAACTAAATGAAGCTACAGAAGCTCTACAAATGTTAAAGGATGGTAAAATTATTGGAAGGAGCGTCATAAATCCTTGAAAGGAAAAGACTCTGTATCAAAATTAACGACAGTAAATCCTTCAACAGAAGAGGTTCTTAAAGAATACGAAATAATTAGTAAAGAACAAGTAAATGGTACAGTAAAGCAAGCAAAAAATGCATTCTTAAAATGGAAAAACAATATTGACAAGAGAGCAGATTTTCTCTACGCCGTTGCCAAAGAGCTTAGAAATAACAAGGAAAATCTTGCCAAAACTTCCACACAGGGAAGTCGTTAATACAGACGCAAGAAAAAGTATCATAACATTTCAACCACTTGGAGTAATAGCTAGTATAATGCCATGGAATTTTCCTTACTGGCAGGGACTAAGGTTTGCAGCTCCTTCATTAATGGTTGGAAATACCATTGTATTGAAACCAGCAAGTGCTACAATGCAATGTGGAATTGAAATCGAGAAGACTTTCAACAAGGCTGGAGTGCCAGAAGGCGTTTTTAAAACAGCAGTTGGAGATTCCAGCATTGCAGAGACACTTATAGATTCCGATGGAATTAATGCAGTAACTTTTACAGGAAGTGTTCCAGTTGGAGCTAAAGTAGCTCAAAGGGCAACATCACAGCTAAAGAAGACGGTTCTTGAGTTAGGAGGAAGTGATCCATTTATCGTTTGTGAAGATGCTGATATAGAAAAGGCATCAACAGGAGCAGTCAAAGGACGTTTTATTAATTGCGGACAGAGCTGTATAGCATCAAAGAGATTTATTGTAGTTAAGAGTGTTGCAGACGAGTTCACTGAAAAGTTTGTTCAAAAGACTGAAAAACTAAAAGTTGGAGACCCACTTTCAGATGATACGGACATCGGACCAGTTGTTAACGCTAAGAGCCTAGAGAATATGGAAGGAATAGTTAATAGAACTATAAAATCAGGAGCTGAACTACTTACAGGTGGACAAAGAGCTAACAGCAAAGGTTATTTTTTCCGCCCAACAATTTTTAAGAATGTGCTTCCTGAGATGGAAATAGCGCAAGAAGAAGTATTTGGTCCTGTTGCACCTATAATCACAACTGACGACGAAAAGGAGGCTATGAGGATTGCAAACGATTCTAAATTTGGTCTTGGAGCAAGTATATGGACTCAGGATTTAGAAAAGGCAGAAAGATTATCAGAAATAGTAGAATCAGGAATAGTTACTGTAAACAGTATGGTAGTTTCAGATCCTAGGGTCCCATTTGGTGGTATAAAGAATAGTGGGTTTGGTCGCGAATTATCTAGATATGGAATGCTTGAGTTCGTAAATATAAAATCTGTTAGGTTCTATGACCAATTAATCTATGATCATCATGTGGAATAAAAATGTGTGTTGGAGATTAATATAGATTAATATATAAACAAACAAAAAAGATACGAAAGGTAACAATTAAAAAATGAATAAAAATAATGGAAAAAGGGGAACAAAGAGTGACTTCCCCAGTACTTCGTCGAACAGAGAAAGTAGTAGTAGTAGTAGCAATGGTTCTCTGCTGCCGCCATTATCAGCATCATCACTACGATCATCGTTATTGTCGGCAACCAATAATAGACTTGAGAATGTGCTAATACTTCAAGGCGGTGGCTCCCTGGGAGCATTTGGTTGTGGAGTATTCAAAGCACTTGCCAATAACAACATAAAGCTTGATATTATTGCGGGAACATCAATAGGTGGAATAAATGCTGCAATTATAGCAGGAAGCAAGGACGCAAAACATCCAGAGCATCTCTTAGAACAGTTCTGGTTGGAATTATCTGAGAGCTTTGTGGATTTTGAGAAAGTTACTCTTCCTTCTTCTAGTTCTATGCCTAAATTTATAGAACAGATATTATTGCCATATACTACTAATTATTATCATTATTTTCCTACAGCATCATCAGAGCAAGAAAATTATTCTTCAACAACAACAACAACGAATGCAAATGAACGTGCTATAAAAATGAAGCAGCTAAGGTCTTTCTACAGCTCGGCGATTTTTGGAAATGATAAAATGTTTAAACCTAGATGGAGACAGCAAACTGCTCTAACGGACCCAGAATATTTTGCACCACAAAAATGGACTTATATGTATGATCTTGCACCTTTAGTAAAAACTTTAGAAAAGTATATTGATTACAATAAATTGAAACCTAATGGAAATCCTAATTCACGTTTGATCTTAACTGCAGTAAACATTTTAACAGCAGAACCACTGATATTTGATAGCTCTAAGCAACAGATAACATCAAAACATATCCTTGCAACATCTGCTTATCCCTTGTATAACTTTCGTTGGATAGAAGTAGAAGATGGAGTATATGCATGGGACGGGGGTTTACTGAGTAACACTCCATTAAGAGAGGCGATAGATGCATCTCCAGTAAATGATAAACGAATATTTCTGGTAGAAAACTATCCAAAAAGAGTCAATGCACTGCCAAAGAATCTACCAGAAGTTTATCATAGAGCAAGGGACATAATGTTTTCTGACAAGACAGAGTATAATGTAAGAATGTCTAAAGTAATAACACAATATCTGCGTTATATTGAAGAACTTTACCAGTTAATAGAAACTCATATGGATCTCACGAAGGTGGATCCAAAGCAGCTTAAAAGAATGCGCAGAAAATATAAAAAATACAAGCAAGAACGAGGCGCTGAAATAAAAGATATTTTTTACATAACACGTGATGAGCCTTTTCCTCATATGTATGAAAATGCAGATTTTTCACCAGAGACAATCAGAAATTCAATTAAAGAAGGAGAAAAGAAAACAATTCAAGCATTGAAAGGATGATGATAAGATCGATAGTAACTTCATACTACATGACCATGTTGATGATTGCCGATTCTTGCTGAGGAACAGTTCCATGATCTAAAGGAGCTTCTTTAACATTGCTAAAGAAGCATTATGATTGAAATTAAGATTATTATTGACATCCTTAATGTCTTTAAGTAAATCTATTTTTATTTCATTTTTATTAGTTACATTCTTTATAAATAATGCAAAACAACAAAAAGAAGAAGAAGTGCAATCACTATTTGGTTAGATTCAAGATGCACAGTAGGATGAGGATTGGATCCCCTGTATTACGAGTCAAGAATATCGACAGGATCTTGGGATTTTATGAAGAACGTCTTGGATTGCAAGTGAACAGAAGATATCAAGCTGGCGATGATGATGGTGGTGGTGATGATCTAGTATGTGAACTCAGTTCCAAACAAAAGTCCATGTCTAATGAGCTGATTCTTATATTACACCATGATCCAAATGCAAAAAATGCCCCACTACGTTCAGCTGGACTTTATCACTTTGCGATACTTGTTCCTGATAGGAAGAGTCTTACGTCCACTTATCTGGCACTTATAAATTCTGGAGTTCGTTTTGATGGGTTTGCAGATCACCTAGTCAGTGAGTCATTATATCTGAGAGATCCTGAAAATAATGGTATAGAAATCTACCAGGACAGACAAGCTAATGAATGGTCTCATGACAGTGAAGGACACGTCATGATGGACACTCTACCACTTGATCTGAACTCTCTTGTATCTGAACTTGATAACGACGAAAGAAAGACTGCAAAGGCATTTCCTACTGGAGCAAGAATTGGACATATGCATATTAGAGTTACAAACCTTGAAAGGTCGATTAAGTTTTATCATGAAAAAATAGGACTAGACATTACATCAGATTGGAGTTCTATGGGTGCCGCCTTTCTTTCTGCTGGAGGGTACCATCATCATATCGGAATGAATACATGGCATAGTTTGAATGGAAAAGTTCATGGTGATGGCGAGACTGGACTGGAAAACTTTACAATAGCCATACCTGACAGATCATCTTTTAACACAATTAAGTCCATCATTAACCATCATGCTAGTTCTGAACAGCAAAAAAAGAAGAAAAATGCTGACAAGAATCAGTTCCTAATTTTTGATCCAGATGGTATACAGATTGTGTTCAAAGCAGAATAATTAATCGTCTATCTAAGACCATACATGTCATCCTCATAGAGTTGTTAGTGATTCTAATATGTATATATATGAAATGTACTTAATGGACTAGTTATCTGGATATGAATAGATAACTCGAAAAAGTCTGTGCAGAACAACAGATACAATTTAAGAAGATACTAGCAGAGAACTATTTCCCTTAACACATTCTTTTATTGAAAAATTATAAGTGGACTTCTTCTTTACCTAGTGTCGTTGATACTTTTTTTATAGGTACGGAATATTATCCTTCTATCATCCTTCTCTAAATTTGTTATAGGATCTATTGAGGACTCTATATCAATTTCTTGGCCGACCTTCTCTTCCATATAATCTTGAAAATCTTTTATATCATCAAGTTCGGTATATGACCTTCCTGATTCCAGTAGGCCAATACCATATCTGTTTATAGTCTTAAAGTCTATAGGTGTTTTAAATGCAATTCCTACAATGTAATCTATAAACCAAACCTCTTGATTCTCAATTATGTAGACATATTCTGCATCTGAATTACCAGTTGTAATTTTTGGTTGATTATTTTTCTTTTCTTCAGTATTGCTCATATGTCTTTATGCCAAATATATATACGCAACCCAGCCAGTTAAATGCTCCTGTTATTATGCGTCTTATCATATCAAATAAATATAGTATGAAAGTCCGTAAGATTTTATTGTTAAGTTAACAGAGCCATCGTATAGATATATCCATAGGTAAAGCTAAATATGGTTAGTGTTCGTTTACTTCTTTATGAAAACAATACAAACCACTGGTGGCGAACAAACAATTTAAACGAAAGCAGCACCAAAGGGTTAGGCTCTACGTACAAGAGTTCCTATGTCTATCGTTAGGTATCTTAAATTAAAAGAGAAAGACCGTCTAAATTGGGAACTAGAAGCAAAGGATAACAAATTACTAGTAATTGTTCGTAGCTCTACAACAAACAAAAGCTAGACGACAATGAGATAGGTAAATAATTAGGAACCAATTTGTTGTTTCATTATAAGAAGAAAATAAGAAAATAAGAAAATAAGAAGAAAAGGAGGTTAAGACAAAAGCAGAGTTTAGGCATGAAAAGAATATAGAAAAAACGGTTAGATATTGCCAGTCTGTTATATCTTTAACTCAGGTAAGGACATATATATTTTTCAAATTGTTTGTTACTATGATTAGACTTGAAGTTTGGAGTAAAAGGATCACTAAGTACTCTTACACTACATTGATAACATGAATGGATAATAGATGTAACAGGTTTCATGTTTATATAATATTACAATGTAGCTTTGAGACAGTGTTATAATTATAATTGAGTTCTGGACACGAAGATGATGATATAGAACCGTTTGATTGGTTTAGGCGACTCCTTGGTGGTAGCGGCGCAGTAGTAGAGCAGGCGGACAATTTGGCTTTAGTGATATATTCAGAGGATTTGAAGAAATGAGAAGAGAAATGGAAAGACAATTTGAAGAGCAGTTTAAGAACTTTCAGTCTACAGTATCAAAGGATCTAGTAAGAGAATTTGGAAATATAAGATCACCTTTTTGGTTAGGAGAAAGAGGAACAACCTCCGCCACTGAACCTATCATTACAGACGAAAGAGAGCCTTTGGCAGATGTAGTCGCATCTGATAAGGAAGTTAAAGTTGTAGTGGAAATACAAGGTGTCAATAAAGAGAGTATCAAAATAAATGCTTATGACAACTCACTAGAAATAAAGAGCGATGATCCACACAGGAAATATCATCAAGTTATTGATTTACCTCCAGAAGCAGATATTGAAACAGCTAAATCAAATTATAGGAATGGAATACTAGAGATAACATTTAAGAAAAAAGAGCAAACAAAACCAAAGGGAAAGCAGATAAACATAGAATAGAATAAAAAAATTGATAAAATTGGATTATTCTCAAAACCTAGATGGTATCATATATAATACAATTTTTTATTCTTTCAATTTGGAGTATATATTGGATTCTATGAAAGCCATCTAACCTTTATTGTTGTTTTATTATATATTTTTTAATTTACTTATTTGTAGACAGGTGAGCTCTTAGCATCCACGCCATTTTTTCATGCTTTTCCATTATGCCAATTAGAAAATCATTTGTTCCCATGTCATGATATTCATCTTCACATCTATCTGCGTCTCTCCGAAGGCTTCTGATTATCTCCTCATGGTCAGACAATAGATTCGAAATCATTTTGAGATCATCAGGATAATCACCAGGAAATTCCTTTAGTCTGCCATGTTCTACAAACTCAGAAAGAGTACCAAAAGACATACCATTAAGCTGGCGCACACGCTCTGCTACCTCATCTATAATTTCGTCAAGCGCTTCATATTGTTCTTTAAAGAATGCATGTCTTTCGCTAAAGTCTGATCCGACAACATTCCAGTGATAGTTTCTAGTTTTGGTATAAAGGATGTATTCATCACATAATGTATTGTTAAGAATAGCAATAACTCCATGACGAGCTTCCTTTGAAAGTCCTATGTCAATAGCAGTTTTGCTTTCTTTTACTAATTGGCGTGTTGACTTCTCCATATATCCTATATCACTGTAATATGGTGTACAACATAGGTTTTAATATTTTGCAAATCTCGTGGTTATTTTGAACTAACTACAAGCTATTTTATATTATAGTACAATACGACACAATAATTTTGACAACAACGTTTCCATTTGGAGAAGTGCCAACAGACATGATAAACCCATAACTTGTTGCTATTGTTACTGGAGCCATAAATAATATTGGATTAATTTTAAGGAACTAGCAAGGGAAGATGAAATTGGAATTAACAATGCTGCCGTAGCAGCAGTGTTACTTATTATTTCTGTAGGAAGTATTGCCATTGTCAATAGTACCAGTAGTATTATGATATAATTTGTATTACCAAGCCAAGAAAACTAATTTGTTGTGCTATCCAATCACCTAGACTAGTGGATGTAAATGCATAAGTGCGAATCCTCACCCATCAGAATAAGAACACCCCATGGAATTGTAACAGCAGTATCCAAATCTAATAGTTTAGATCAATAACTATCGCTAGCATTATTGTGTTTATTGCTTTGGTTATTATTATTACTTTTCTTGATTATGTTTGCATTATCCTCATCACCAATGTACCTTTGCTATGTTCTTTTTTGACAAAGTAGAGAGAATTAAAAATAATCAAATAGATGATGCAATTGCTATTGTAGAATCATCAATTGCGGAAAAAATCCTTCCACAATAAAGCCGCATTTATGGCTACAATAAACTATATGGATACTAAATTGCTAGAATAAAAATTATTATTATATCTTTCCTTTCAAAGCTATTGTTGTTGTATTGGTTTTTCATTCTTGTTCCTTCTTCCTTCTAGATCTGAATTCTAATTCTACTCCACGTTTATCGTTATAATTAAAGGTAAAAGCTTCATTGGGTAAATACGAAGCTTGACATTTTCTGTTTAAGTACGCAGGACATCAATCAAGCAGGTATGACGTTGTAGTAAGTGCTCTTATCTGAACCATCTCTTGTGATTTTAAGTTATTTCTTCCCTTGATGCAAGTAAGCGTCAATCTGTTTTGAAGTTGTCTTGGCTGTTGGGAACTTCTCTCGGTCTGAATAATTTAGATCTATGACCGCATATTCGATTCTTATACCATATTGGCTTGACATGTTCTGTCTGCTTGAGCAGAAAATTCAAAGCAATTGTTTATACTGCCGACATCCCCTATGATTTTATTCTAAGATAGCTCTGTATAATTGCACCAGCGTTCTAAAGTATATGTGCTATTCTATGTAAGTTAGTTAAACATGACTTTAGCCGAGACTAAGTCGCCTGGGTGGATGAGACTGGCAAAAATTGGATTGGGAATAGTGGCCATAATTCTGTCTTTATATGTACTTGCTTTCCCTGGCCTCACTTTGGTAACTATTGCACTTTTGCTTGCGGTAATTTTATTTGTAGTTGGGATCGAGAGGGTAATAACTGGATTATTTCTTCAAGGAAAGCACCGCTGGACCAATATTGGTCTTGGCATTCTAGTTATTATATTGTCTCTTATATCTATGGCTTTCCCTATCGCGACTGGTATATTCTTGTTAATATTCCTTGCATTCGTTCTGCTTTTTGATGGTATATCTAGGGTTATTCATGGTATAGCCGATAAGTCAAGTAACAAAGCATCAAGGATATTTAGTATTGTTGCTGGTGTGATATCAATTGTCTTGTCAATCATGATAATTGCATCTCCTTTCCTAGGAGCTGTTTTTATAAGCATATTGTTATCAATATCTCTCTTGATAGTTGGAATACAGATGATAACATCAGGCGTCATAGGAAGACGATTAGTCGTGAAGAGCTAAATCAGCCAACTGTCTTGCTTACAGTCAATGTTTGTTCTCGACCAACATTAACATGTGTTATTTTGCATTCCTATCTCTTGATAGGATAAATGTAAATGTTTAGTTCTTTCACTTATCCCAGCAGCATTTGCTACTTTTGCAATACATTTCATAGGGTCAAATATAGGAGCTTTAATGTCTAGTTCAAGTGCTAATAATAATCTAGAGTTTCTACTAGTATTATTCTAACTAATTCATACATTGCTATTGCATTCTAAGTATTGGATATTTGGGTGGTAAATATGGTTATTTGTGCCGCTTCCTTGATTTCTTAATTTCCAATGGTTCGCTTCATATATTGCCTGGATCTCACAGTCAGAAATGGTGCCTGATCCATGCTCGATTTGATCATTATTAAATGCAAAGGGAAATCCTCGATCATAAATAGTAACAAAAGACTTGGTTATAAGTCCGTATCTGTCAAAAAAATTCCTGGTCAATCCAGCTACATCACTTTCTCCTTCTCTAAAGCTTATCTCTATATCTGCGTCATATCTACTTTGTACTTCACGGAAAATCAATCCTTCTATTCTAAGATCCCACTCCTCTATAGCATCATAGACTGCTTCATTTTTTATTATGTTTGAATCTCTATTTTGAGTGCTAACACTATCTTGGTTGTTACTGACATCATCGTCCTCTCTTATCATAAATGTAAGTTCTTCATCAGCAAGTTCTTCTCCCCAAGTACAACATATACTAATCAC
>JAREAI010000244.1:0-4512 GCA_029240435.1 Nitrososphaeraceae archaeon
TTGTGGAAAAGGTGTTTTAGAACCTAGAAATGTTATTTTTTGCTAATTAAAGGATAATCGTGTATTGAGATTCATTTATATTCTATTTATCAAAATTGCTCTCTAATTTAGAAGAATATATAGTTACTGTATTCTTCTAACGAGAAAATTCTTATGATAACATCATTTATACGGTATTAATTTCAATAGCATTTTGTTATCTGTGCTTTGATTCATTCAAATTTACAAACAAAATGAAATATTGGGATTCAATTGAATTTTCATTTGCATCCCTCTGGACCCGTTACGATATTGGTTCTTTTAAGTGGGTTCTACTAAAATAAAGGTGTAAACAAAGATTGAAAGTAGAACAGTTAGAATCAGACCTAAACCCTTGGACAATGTATCTTTATGCGATGAAGTCGCCAGTTACAAGGGATAAGTATCAGAAAGACTTGGCAAGTTCTTTGAGATTATAGATTGGAAGGTGGTTCGATAGAAGATAAAAGTAAGGTCTTTAATGAAATGGCAAGAAAAGATAGCAACTGGACTTACAACAATATCTTAAGGTTTATTCAGTTTCAAAATAGTAGGGTAGTTCGAAAGGAAATAAGTGGCGCAACAGTCAGGAATTATGTAAAGAACATTAACATCATCTTGCTGCACCTGGTTATAGAACAATAGCAGAACAGTATGCTTCTCCTTTCTAGATTGGGATCGACTGCTACGATTGAAAGGGAAGACGAGCTGCACAAAGACTTAGACTAATTGGTGGTGGTGGAATAGTGTTTCAAGTGTATGCTAGCGACCTTGCCACAAATAAACATCTAGCCTTGTATGAAATATAAAGAAGACAAGTAGACATGCTACCCGAAGAATTTAAAGAATATAATAAAAACTTTGGCATATATCAATATCTTTAAAAAAGGTTCGGGGTATATTCTGGAGGATGAAAGTAAACTTTATTTATTTGACTTTACAAAAGGCGTTATGAAAGAAATAGATATTTACGTTATCTCTGAGGACCTTCCGAAAGTAACTGACACTCTTCGTAAACATAATGTTGGTGGTATGACATTTTATGATATCAAGGGCAGAGGTCGCTCAAAACGTGAGGAACAACCAGAGATGGTGCGTTCTTATATGACGGGCAGGAAAATCACTCCAGAATTTGTAAAGAGAACCAAGGTCGAGACCTTCGTAACTGATTCGTCTGCAAAAGAGATCGTCGAAGACCTTATAACCAATCTAGGCTCAGAATCTGATCCGCGGGGCATGGTCTTTGTCAAGGAAGTTTCCAATGCCTATGAGTTAGGATCGAAACAAAGCGGTGATGCTTTACTAACTGCTAAATAACGTCCAGTGTTTGGTAAGTTAGCCTCATAATCAAGTATCACTACCTACTAATTATATCATTTCCTATTCAACACTATTTTCCTCTTTTGATCTGGATCTGCAATTGAAATAGGAGCTTTGAATGGTTCTCTTATCTTCATCCATTAGCCACTACGATAACCGTACATTCACGTAGTTCATCTAAAATTTTTTCAGTTCCAAAAATGGCACTTTCACTTTCTGTCTTTCCTTTTGCTTCATGATTATATTTTGGCTTTATTTCTATAGTAGGAACATGTATTATTCACTAACACTTACACAAAACACGCACTATTACAATTTGAATTATTTCGAAGCTTACAGCGAACATATCTATTCTTACATCATTTTCACACATCTCCAACGAATGAATTAAAAAACTAAATCTATCAACATTGGACCAATAAAAATTAGTATTGCCAGCCTTAACAAATCCGATATCATACCCGTTTTAAACATGTTTAATATACTAACTGCCCTTGAGGAATATATTATTGCCATTGGCGGAGTAGTAGAAGGAATAGCGCTTGATATTGATGCACCTAGACCTGCTGCAATAATAGGAGGAATAGGATTAAATCCTGCACCTATTGCAAGAGATGCAGCTATAGGACATGTTATTACAGCTGAAGCAGTATTTGACGCAGCGTAAGACAATATAAAACCTAATATGGCACCTATTGCAAATATGCTAGATGCTGTAAAATTAGCCCCTACATTATCTGATATTTGATTGCCAATCCATAATGCAAGACCACTACTTTCTATTCCAAGACCCAATACTAAACCACCACCAAATAAAAATACAATATTCCAATCTATTGCCTTTAGCATCTCATTCCAACTTAATAGTGGATAAGTAGTAGTAGTGTTAGTGATCTTTTCTTCTTCTTGTACTTTACTTTTTCTAAGTTTAATTAGGCCTATTGCCAATATTATTAGTAAGGCAGGTACTGATTCTGGTACATTTTTTGCCAAATTGTAAAAGATAATAGATACAATATCTACTGTTTGACTGCTATCTCCTCCACTTACAGTAGCATCTGGATAAAATGACCTTAGCACTGATGGAACAATCCAAAGTATCAAAGCTGCAAAAAGTATGCTTAAAACTACCTTTTCCTCTGTTGTGATTTTGCCCATTCTTTTCAGGTTAGTTCTAAAGCGTACATAGGATGCAGAAAGTGAATTTACTTCAGGTTTTATAATTAGAAAAATGATACTCCACGAGATCAGTAAACCAATAATTGCATGTGGAGTTCCTATAATAAACCAGTCAGTAAATGAAATGGTTTCATCTGGCACAAAATCCTCTACAGTTGATTTGGCGATAAGATTAGGTGCTGTACTTATCAGAAGCAACATTGCTCCAGCAGTAGCAGCTTGTCCCAATGATAGGAAACTGGCCTCTGCATATTTGCTTCTTTTATCTTTTGAGCTAACATTTCTTGGATAGCTATTGTCAATCACATCATTATTACTAGTAGGGGTTTTGTGTGTATTGCCTCCATCATTTGTATTAGTTGTTCCAATAGGCATATTTAGAATTTTCATAAATGCTACAACAAAAGGAAATACTATGGTAGTAGAGGCTGTTATAGAGCCAGTCATTGAAAGTATAAAGACAGGAAGAGAGGCAATGAAAAACGTAGCAATCTTCGGGTTATTGCCTTTATAAAATGTAGCAAGTCTATATGCAATTCTTTCATCCAGTCCACATTTCTGAAACGCAGCTGCAAGAATAAAACCAGATATAAAAATCCAAATTATAGGATCAGCAAATTTTGTCAGTGCTTCATTAACTGGCAGTATTCCACTAGTTATGAAAATAAAAGGTGCCAAAAGACTTGTAAATCCTAAGGGTACACATTCTGTGACCCACCATATGACCATCCATATCATTGCACCCAACGCAATTTGAGGAGATAACTGAGAAATGGGATTTTCCAAATTAATCTCTATCATACTTTGAGGAGTAGGAAAAAAAATTATAACAACAAAAAGAAGAGGCCCTAATATCAGACCCATATTCTCCTTCTTTTTACTGATGTCGATGTAACTTTTTAGTCGGGGGATATTCATTGTTTACATCTACCTTTTTAAAATTTTAGTTCTTCTAAAAATACTATTATTATCAACTATTCCTGTAATATTCATTTTATAGGTGTACAGATAAAATATTTTTCTTAATATTATTATCTGATTATACTTTGCACTTTTTAAAAAGGTTAGTCTGAGAGTAAATTTAGAGAACCTTGGGTATATAGCATTATATTTAAAGCTAATGACATCATTTATCAATAATATTATTTGGCGTTTCTTTGCTTACTATATGTCTCGCAAAAAAGAATCTTTTATAATAAATCATTATAAAATATTATTATATAAGTCTACACAAAAAACCGTGTATTCGAGACTTTCTTCTAATAAAACATCACTCTCCATTTTAATGATAGCAACTTTACCAACGCTCTTTACTTCACTAACGACTGCTAATACTACTATCAATTCCTATGCGCAATCCGGAAGCACGGCATCATTAGAGACTATTCAGGCTGCATATGCGGTAGGCATAATTTAGGGAGCTGCTCAAAAAGAAAGCTCATACCATTACTATCCTCAAGCAAATAATATACCCAGAGGTACTACTGTTGTATGGTTTAACAATGACTTTGGTCAACCACATACTGTAACTAGCAGCATAGGAGGCTGGTTCGATAGTGGCCTTTAGACTGCGGCAATAAACATCATCATTTTCTTTTAGTAATCTTTTCTTATAATCCACAGTCATTGTAAATATTAAATTTTTTATTGTTCCCATGGTTAAATATTAGTAAAGATAACAGCATCCTACTGAATCATATCGTGATTTAAGATAATTCCTTGCAGATAGGAGACGCATAGTGAGGTAATAACCACCAAGTTAGTTAACAATTACTACTGTACTTAATAGATAAAATATGCAAAGTACAGCTGGTAATAAAGAGATATGTATACAAGGAAACCAGTATTTTTTATATTTAATTTAGCTATTATTTTTGTTCTTATTACTATTTCTCCTATTCCAATAAAGACTGCTTTTGGTGATGGTTTATTCATGGAAGAACTATCAGCCTCTTTTGGAAATAGAAAAGCAGATTTACTTATCAAAATGACACC
>JAREAI010000245.1:0-4511 GCA_029240435.1 Nitrososphaeraceae archaeon
ATGTCTGAAACAATACGCCAGACTTGATCAACTGGTGCAGATATTTCACGACTGACACTGATTTCTTCTAAGGAAGAAGCTGTTGCTGCGGGTATTTGCCATACGGCGAGAACAACAGAGGCCATAATTGTAATGACTACGGCTGCACTTAGCATCTTCTCACTTACATGTTTTTTTGTTTTTGTTGTTATTTCCATTGTAAAATGCAAAGGGTCAATTTTTAGTTATAACCATTGTTTACCCATGTGACGTAACTTTGTTACCCGATGTTTACTTATTTTTGTTTGTTAATCGCCTTTAAGGAGAATAAGAGAAAACCCTCCCTTCTCAAATGGAGTCCTAAGAGAAAGTTTGCCTATTATGATTTCAATTATATGCTGGTGATTCTGATGACTACAGGTAACAAAGTTACTACGTCTCTTATAATGCAGTGCAGGGCAATTTAGTTCATGACAGATGTACGCGAAGACAAAGATGACAACAAACCCAAGGAGAATATCTTTCGGATAATGGATGGAATTATTACTCAATTAAACAGAACTAAAAAGATGTTTATCATAATGATTCTCACTATTATGATAATTCCACCAATAGCTTTTGCGCTTAGCTTCGCTTTACTAGGGCCTCCTTTTCCGTTATATGGCGGAGGGCCAGCCGACAGATTTGACAGATTTGGGACCGGCTTCAATCCTGCTTTTGGCATCGCACGCATTGTTCCATTTCTAATCGCTATCATATGGTTAGGAATAGGAATATGGCAGTGGTTTGTGCTCTCAAAATGGACCAAGAAATATGAACGCTATAAGGATTTACGGAAGAAAACTGATGAGAAATTGAAGGATGATGGATAACAATAGCAATGTAGGAAAAGAGGGGCTATAGCAACTATAATAGCGATTAGCTACAAACAAGCAAACCGCCATTCCTTTGATTTATTATTCTACCTATCCTATATCGTTCTTCTCTATACTTTACCTTACTCTCAGGAACTATAGTTTTGAATATTGAGAACTTTTTCATCATATCTATTACTGCTAATAAGTCTCGACATTTCGATAGCGCCACGCACTGTTCTCCTGATATCCTCACGTATCATAACAGAGGGTTTAGGTTTGCTATTATCCTCTCCATCTTTTCCAACCATGGTAGGATAATTGTTCTCAGTATCTTCTGCGTACCACCCTCTACTCCAACCAACAAATGAAAACTTGCCAAATACAAAACCTAGTTGCGACCAAAATGACATTAACTCTCCTGCCACATGCTGGACATTATCTTGGCCGCCTGTAATGATAAATCCTGCTACCTTATCTCTGATAAGATAATTGCCATGCGTGACGGATTGATTCTGAACACAATTCATTCTTTGAATCATCTGATAATATAGAGAACTAGCACTTCCCCATCGTATAGGTGTAGCAATTAATACAATATCTGCCCATAGAATAACTCTATTATAAATCTCAAGCATTTGATCTTCTTTATCTACTTCTGATATTGAACATGGAAAAATGCATGCATTAGCATTTTTTGAATAGTAACCTTCACAATGTTTAAAATTTAGTTCGCGAAGTTTTATCATTACAGTTTCAGCTTCAAATACACTACGAGCATAATCCAGGGCAAAGCGTAGTGCTTCTTCTGAGGTGCTTTTGCGCGGAGCTATCTTATCATTTGTATTGGTGGTAGATATTCCTAGGACTCTCGTTTTTCTTTTGTTATTATCAATGGGAAGTGTTGTATCTTTTGACATATGTAAAAGGTAATCATTTACCGACTTTTCTAAATTCACATAAGCCTGGTGTGGCTGGAAAACTCTCTTGCCAAGGACTGAGGGTATACAGTTTACATACAGCTTGTCTTTATTGAACACTTTTACTTCATAGGAATTTACACTATCTCCTCCTCCATGGGGCGACATTCCGTTCTTTACACAATATTTCCATCCGTGCCAAGCACATGTGACAATATCTCCTTCTAAGAATCCCTTATCCAGAGGGGCTCCTTTGTGTATACATGTGTTAGAGATAGCATAATACTGTCCATCTATATTATAGACAGCAACATCGATATTTTTTCCTCTTTCATCTAAAATTGAAAAAGATTTTGACTCTCCTACTTGTATTTCAGACGTTGAGCCTACATAGCGATAATACTTGCCTTTATTGGTATCCACAAGACCGTTATCATCTTCTGGCAACAATCCATTCATAATATCATTTTAGATATTCCTATACTAATAACGTATCTCATTGAAGCCTTCAATAATAATATTTGAAATCACACATTGGTCAACTTGATCTCAACGAAATAGTAATGAAGCAGTAGGTTTGCTAATTATTCTAATCTACCGCATCATCATATGCTTCGATCTTTAAAGCATTATGGATGCAATCACAAAAATTGTATCAAATATATTTAACCACTTAATTTGTTACCATACTGTATGATACCATGAGTTACCAATTAAATAATATAACACTATTATAAAATTCTGATAATATGACAAATCAGAGGATCAAATTTATTGCCTCACCTAATTTATCATCCCTCGAACGAGATGTAAACAATTGGCTTAAGGAAGAAATGAACATAAATATCCGACAGATGAGTCTCTATACTGATATTGGTGATGATTATGAGATGGCACTTATGATTTGGTATGATGTTGCAGACGCGCATACAGAGGAGAAAAAGCAGCAAGAGACAAGTAAAAATGATGCGACAGAGAAAGGCTTAGGAAAGCTAGCAAAAATCAGTAGTGCTAGGGTATAGTTGCCCTGTTGTAATGAGATTACCATCGTATTTCGGTTTCGGCTTAACAAGATGACTGACCAATACTTTTGGCTATCTATCTAAGCATAATGCGTTGAATTATAGCTTAACCAGAGAAATTGCCTATAATAGAAGATATTTCTGGCCATTGACTACCTGCTCTCAGACTGTATATAGTTCGTTATTTATAAAAATGAAAAAGGAGAAATAGCAGAATAATAAAATATCTTAGAAGTTGGCTCCCAAAAAAATATTGATTGTAGATGATGAGCCTGATATTACCTTTACTTTGGGGAAAGGACTGGAACAAGGTGGATATGACGTACAAGTATTTAATGACCCTCTGGTAGCATTATCCAATTTCAAACCGAACATCTATGACTTATTGATATTGGATATTAAGATGCCTAATATGAGCGGATTTGAATTATATCGTAAGTTAAAAGAGATAGATTCTAAGGTTAAGGTATGTTTTATCACAGCATTTGAAACATACTATGAAAAGTTCAAGCAAGAGTTTTTACCCTTAGAAGAAATAAAGGGATTTATTAGAAAACCCATACAAACAGAAGACTTGATACAATTTACGAACCAAGTCACAAAGTAGTACCAAATCTGAGAATCAGAAGAAAATTCAGACGTAAAAACATTTTTGTCGTAAATGTAAGTCACACAAATCAATAAAAGTAGAATAATGCTTACATGATTTATGCCAAGTTACGGCTTGCTAACTAATCCTTCAAATGAAATTTTAGATGAAATTGCTAACATACATGACCTAGATTTTGAATATGTGGAGGTTGGGATAGAAGGACCAGAAGGTAATCCCCTAATAATCGAAAAGAAAAAAAATGATATCCTTAATCTACTTCAAAAATTCAAGGGAAAACCAATCGGCCATACCGCTTATTGGGTTGATTTCTGCTCAGATTCTGAGTATGTTAGAAGTGCATGGATTCAGGAAGCCATGAGAGAAATTACAATAGCAAAAATGATAGGTATAGATCTCATAAACTTCCATGCAAATCTAAACGGTATGTTTTATGGAGAAAAACGTAGGGATTTGTTGGATAATATGGTCAAAAGTCTTAGAGAAATTGTAAACTACGCTCAAAAGAATAATGTAAGGGTAATGCTAGAAAATGTTCCACTTTCAAACGGAGTACACACCGTTGAAGAATTCAAATATATAATTGATAATGTCACTTCATTGTTAGTTCATCTAGATATCCCCCATGCATTTACATCTGGAGGTATGCAGACTGTACTTGATTATATAAATACATTCAAAGATAAGATAATCCATATTCATTGGCATGATAATCATGGGAACAGAGATGAACATCTACCAATAGGTGCTGGTTTAATAGATCATCAAAGGGCGATCAAAGCACTGAAGAAAATTTATTATGATAGAACAATAACTTTAGAGGTATTCACAAATCGCAGTGATGCAAAAGCCTCTGCAAATAAACACAAAAATTTATGGACTAATGTTCCTTGACCTATTTTGCTTCCTTTTCTGCACATGTGTCGCAGTATTTATTTTTCTATGAGCATAGCCCCATCTACATCAAATAATGCTTCTTTAGTAGCTCTGCTGCCGAACTTTAGACAGAATTTTGACTTTCCGTCAGCATCAACAAGCATGTGTTTCATTACATAGGCTGAGAATGATACTGGTTTCAGATATAGCTTTACATTATCTGGCAATGTAGAACAGGATATACCATATG
>JAREAI010000030.1:0-20140 GCA_029240435.1 Nitrososphaeraceae archaeon
TCCAAGTCTAAGAGGATAAGGGTAAACCACATGGCTGCTTTGGAACTTATTGTAGCAGTCTTGCAGGGAAAACCACATGTCTTCGAGTGCTAGTCGGACATTCCTCTATAAACGATGAGTTGACCATAGTCATAGAGAATTTATCTGTATATTTCTAATCATCCAAATTATTACTGCTAATAATACTAGATATTAGAATTCCTTTTGATGTTAAGATAAATTATATATACAGTTATTCCTTATCGTCCTGTTTAGAATAATTAATGGCATAATAATGATAAAATATAATATATAAAAAGAGGCAAGTAGGTTAAGAGGTAACAATAGAATTGTATAATTCTTGATATCTAGTAAACTATAAGAATTACTTGTTCTGTAGTTAAGTAAAATGCAAAAATAATTGTTATGCTATTCACTTAATCTCTACTGATTGAAGCATTTGTTCTATTGTAGGTAAGTTCTTTGAGAATTTTGATGCTTCTGCATTATAAGATAGAATGTACAGCTTATTACCTATTGAAGTCCAAATCTGCATTACATTGAAGTTACCCTGGTCAGTTGGAGATATAGCTGAGAATATTATTTTGTGTGCCGGATTGTTCGCTAATGTAAATGGATTTGATTCATTAACTATAAATTGTTGTGATTGGTTTAATGCAGAGAGACTAAGATTAGTGTACTCATCTAAGGATATATTTTGTGAATATCTAACCATTGATAAGACAAGTTGTGCAGGTAATGCATCGGAAAGGTTCTGTAACGGTGAATAAAATGCGACAACATCAGTATAGTCTCGAAGAGCACTGCTTGATACTGTCCAATTAGATGGATATTGCATTTTTATTCCTACGAGTGGATTCTCATAAGTCAAAAAATCTGATGTTGTAGTAGTATTAGATATAGATGACGGAAATTCTTTCTGGCCCATTGTTTGTTGAGGACCATAGAAGACTGTGGCAGTAAAGATCACTATTAAACAAACTACTATGTAGAATATGTTTATCAATTGCTTTCAAAGACTAGCAACTACAGGATGGATATAAATGGTTAGCAGCAGGGCAATAATGAGGGGCGGCGGCAGTACGATAACTTTTCTGTACTCATTCTTTATACACTCTATTTTAACTCTACTACTCTGCTAACATTACCAGGTGTAATAAGGTAACACATTTGTTACAATATTTGTAATATACTCTACAATAACGTTACTTTTAAAGTAACGCCTTATAAGAAGTATTACTTAAATAGTAATATTTAAGTTTCTAGTTAATTATAGGTAAAACTATATTACAATATGCTTGGAGACAAGGAATATCAATTTCTAAAAGACTTGGATAAAGACGATATAAGAAAGTATTCAGATAATTACAAACGTGTGCTAAAACATCGGATACTCAAGAAGCAACATGAAGTTATAGAATGTGCATTATTAATCAATAAACTCAGAGATAAATTGGAGGCTATTTAAAGCAGTAAAACCTCAGCTTTGTTATTGTGTCACATTTGATTCACATAACAGGTATATAGAGAGAAAATTAAATATCTGCAGAGAAACAGCCACTGCTATTTAACCACTAGAGATCATAAAACGGAGTATCCCTTACTAATAATCATCATCAACATAATGAATTCTTTCATTCTTTCTGATATAATCATTTGTACTTTCTCTCTACCTAAGTTTTGTTCTTGTAGTTGTTTGGCTTTCTTAGATTGGAAGTGTGTGTACATAGCTGTCGAAAAGTTTAAGGTTTGAAGGTGGTTTATATTATCTGGCGACTATTAAAATTAGAAGAAAGGCAGTAGCTATTGCTGTTGTTATAATAACAATTGTATCTTTATTGTCGATTTATGGTATTTTATATATCCTCACACCATATTCAGGATTTGCTCGATCTATTATTTGGCAAGATTCTGATATCAACGACTATGAGAGATTTCCTTTTCGAATTATTGACAATGCGCAGCCGGTATTCCGTTTTATCACTCAAGATATCAATTCCACTACTGAAGAAAGCAAAATTAACGGTTCTTTTTTGTCGTCACCGGTATTATTTAATAAAATTGTTCCTAACGGTGATACGGAAGGTAAGAAGAAGAGCTTTGACGAATTTCTTGCTTCAACTGGAACAACTGCATTTATTGTAATAAAGAATGATGAAATTTTATATGAAAAATACTTCAATGGATATCATGAGGAATCAATTAATACCTCTTTTTCAATGGCGAAATCTATTACCTCGGCATTAATCGGTATTGCTATTGATGAAGGGATGATTCAAAGCGTTGATGATCCTATAGCAAAATATCTTCCTGAATTAAGACAGAAGGATCCAAGTTTTAATTCAATTACATTAAAGAACCTGCTGACAATGTCATCTGGTCTAAGATATATTGAGGAAGGTTTACCTTGGAGTGATGACTCAAGGACCTATTATGACACTGATCTTCGCTCGTTGGCATTATCAGCCAAGGTTGAAGAACAACCTGGAAAAAGATTCCATTACAATAACTATAACGCTCTACTTTTAGGAATGATCCTTGAGCGAACAACTCATATGAATGTATCACAATACTTGGAAGAAAAGATATGGAAACCTTTAGGAATGGAAGCATCTGCATCATGGAGCTTGGATAGTGATGCACATGGATTTGAGAAAATGGAAAGCGGTATTAACGCTCGAGCTATTGATTTTGCCAAAATAGGTAGACTCTTCCTAAATAATGGGAATTGGAATGGTAAACAAATTATTTCTGAAATATGGGTTAACGAATCTACAAGGCCAGATACGATTACTGATCCTACACAGTTTTATCAATATATGTGGTGGGTAGAAAATGCTCAGAAGGAGGGTAACTATCACTTCTTTGCTGTCGGAAAGTACGGTCAGTATATCTATGTAATTCCTGAAAAGAATATGATAATAGTCAGACATGGTTATGAATCTGGATATGACGGCTGGACAGATCTGTTTAAGAATATAGCAAGGATTGTATAAAGTAGCCTATGGCTACCAATTTTGTATCTCTACAAATGTCGACATGAAGCTATCATCCTTTTAGAAATCCAATAGTAAATCCTGCTGACATACTACCTGTAAGAGGAATATCAAAGCTAGTCATTGCTAATGAGGCGGCTGTCGCAGCAGCCGCATGGCCACCGCCACTACTTCCACTACTAATACCTGGAATCTGTATAGCACATTTGAAAGTGTCGTAATAACACCCTCTGAAACTGTTTGAAGATTATTCCAGTTTATGTTAGCTATCTGATGATATTGTAAATATGCTAATCCAGCTAGAAAAAATAATCCAACTATTACAGCCACCATCTTTAATACTTTCTTTAAGGCGTATCCAATTAGAACACCTACAAAGAAACCACCTTCTAGAGTAAGCTGCAGTTGATGGAAAACATTCAATGCTGATATTTTAGATGCTCCTGCTCCTTAGGAGATTAGTTGTCATAATCATCATTATCCAATGACTACTAATATGATACCTCTGTAATCATACAGTCCTGTATATGGTAACGTTGACAGATATGGAAATTCAGGATACGGAATGAAAATTTGTGATAGTAGATGTAATTTATCTAAATAAGGGATCCAATATAGTCATTATTATAGATCTATAGAGATGAAAGTTACCAAAGATCAGAACATACATCTTTCTATTGGTAACTTATTTTCTATTGATTGATTTTCAAATAAGAAGAATTAGAAACCTGTCAGCGTAAGTCCTTATTCAATATAAACATTAAAAGATGGGAGATTGTATTTAGAGATACTGAAACAGTTCCTTGGTAAATGATATTAAATAGTATCTCTAAGCGATAGGATAGATCACATTATTTCGTCGTCAGTCAGCAGTAGATAAAACCCTTTGCATTAATTGCAGTAGCGTACTTGTAACAATCATTCAGCATATTATTGAATAAGTCTCTATCTTCTTTTGAAGACAGGCTAACTACAAAACTTTTTCATGTTTCAATTTCTTCTTTGGTAAGAAAACCTTCATTTGGAAATAGACTACTACTCATACAACCAATCACTTAAGTTCTTTTACTAATACTTTTAAGAATTGATACACCAATAAGACAGGGAGAGTTATATCTCCTAAAAGGCCAGACTATCATTGAGAAGAATGTATACAATGGTAGAAAGTATATTCTGGTCCTAATTATCATGTCAAATTGCTGATAACTGAAAGAAGTGGAAGATTAAGAAATGGCAATTTATTTTTTCATCCTGTAGAGATTTCTGTGTGATACTATGACAAGCTTATTATCGCTTATTCGTTTAATTTGGACATCAATTGATAATATACTGTACCTTTCAGAATTTCCTCCTTTTTTATCTGAGATAGAATATTCTACTTCGAGTTCATCTCCTACATAAACTTCACCTAAAAACCTAGTATGCCTATTATCCCATTTTGGATCTCCATCCATTCCATATAACAGCATAATGTTATTGGAAAATATATCTAGGCGTGTCATCTCACCTTCGGCACGCGCTATTACAGCCCGGCCTGGCAAAAGAGTACCTTTAATCCCTTCTTTTGCGGCCAATTCAGGTTTTTCATGCAAAATATTTCTTGTCTTTGCAAATGACATATATTTATCAAATTCATCCTTGTCAATGCAGATACGCGATTTGAATGTCTGTCCTACTTTAAACTCTTCAAATTTCAAATCTTATCTTATCTTGAAAACTTAGCATCCAACTCAATATATTTCAACTACCATGATGCTTTTGAACTAAACACTCACGGAGAAGGAAGCGAAATAGATGATATTCTTCTTTTCGGGATTAAGTGGGAGATTGAGGGTATACACGACGTTCCTAAACCATACATAGTTAATGTCAGTGATTATTGATCCGCCAAGCGCTAATCCCACCGCACGTAAGTAGATTAATGGATAATAATTAATAGGTTGAGCTATGACAGAAAATGATAATAAAAGTGAACGAGACACTAAGTCCATATGTCCTCCCCGTCTGATCGGATATCGATACTCTCCGGACATCAGTATATCAACCTTGAAACGTACAGAAGAAACGGACAGGCAGTGGCAACACCCGTATGGTTCACAATTGATGGCAATAAGATTTTTGTCGTGACTAGGAGCAAGACCGGCAAGGTCAAGCGCCTCCGAAACAACTCAAAAGTACGCATAGTGCCGTCCGGCATAACAGGAAAGCCCAAAGGCGAATGGTTCAGTGGAAAAGCAACATTTGCGACTCCAGAAGAGCTGGAGCGTGCATTGAAACAAAGAAATAAGAAATATGGATTCAAAGCAAGACTATCTGGCTTGTTATCTCGTACTAAAGGTGAATTGATTGGAATCATAATCTCTCTTGACTGAAAGACACAATAACGATTGAAAACTCTATTATTCTGATATTGCGATACTTGTCTAGGTGTATGTATATATATATTTATTAAATATTATCTGAACAAGGGTTCTCAATATAACATCCACTTTTGACTATTCAAATGATGACTAAATGGGTGGCACTTTGTTAGCTAGTCTTGAAGTTGAATGTAGCGATGGCGATTCATGCAGCAGGTCACAGAAAAAGATTCATAGAAAGATCTAGCAAGATATGTGGACTTAATTTAAGTCAGAGATTAGAACAGTTAGTTTATGAAAATGTCGATTCCCTTACAATACTGAACTAAGCTCCAGAGCATCCAAGCCTTCAGACATAATTTAGAATCATCAAGTATAAAGGATCAAAATGGTGTAGCACAAGACGTTAGGATGACGGAATAGGATTGCCGTCAAGTGTTGAATTATAATCAGAATTGACAAATAGGGTTATGGTAGCGGTAGCTGTAGCTATTAGAGTATCATCATCATCGTTACCATCAATAGGTAATAATAATAACAACAAGCAGAAACTACCCCATAATAATAATA
Source organism: Nitrososphaeraceae archaeon (assembly GCA_029240435.1). GTDB lineage: Archaea > Thermoproteota > Nitrososphaeria > Nitrososphaerales > Nitrososphaeraceae > JAJNBK01. The sequence goes on from JAREAI010000030.1 coordinate 5,927, forward strand.
CATATGACGAAAGAGAAGAACTCAGATATAATATTAATAATCAATTAGGAATTTATAACAATGACCAGGAGTAAACAAATGAATGATGATAAACAGATATTGTCACAAAGCTATCAACGGATGATTATAATGCATTTCTTATACTAACCAAGATTGAATATCAAGGTGGATTGATTAAAGAAGAAAGTATACAGAATTACTAAGATTTACAATAAGACATCATATACTAAGCCAAATTCATAACAATCGAATATATCATCTACTCAAACAACACCAACAACAACAAAATACTCAAAACAATCAGCAACAACAAATTCATAACCAATTTTATGTATAGTCTACTATTACTTCTCATCACCATTCTCCCAGGTTATATCAAATACCGAATTTACAGACTCTGAAAACAACAACATCATCATCAATATCACTACCACCAAATAAAATAAATGCTGCATAGGATATAGGTAATCTATTGAATGACTCTGAAACTAAGGCAAGAGAGACAGCTTATAGATAACAACACAATAATGAATAAATGTGCAATCTTACTACAATCAGCTCTTCTACAAGATGATGACCATTATTATGAAGAAGATGTTTTGGTCTGCTCAATGACGATAATAACGAAGATGAAGATTTGTTTCCTTAACAATCACAAAGAATATTTGCAATCTAAACTGTCATTTATGAACCCGTTTATTCATTCATTCTCTCTTCCTACATCATTTAGTTATAGAGATTTAATCTTTATATATGAAATGTTGACGATATTCTAAAGACTATAAGTACTGGCACAGCGGCAGACGGTAAAATCTTTCTCAAAGATATTTCTGAAGCTTATGATATAGGATCAAAACATAGTAGAGATTCCGCACTCTAAGGATTTAATATCTGATATATTACAATATTCTTATCATCTATCGGGGCATTGTATTAGGATTGAAGACTAAAGCACATTTTCTCATTTACATCTTTTCCCCATGCTATATCTGCTGTGAATATTATTTCGTAGATTATTGATTATTGATACATTCTTGCCATTATATGACTCATAAGCATACTTTGGAATAGTAAATTCAAAAGGGATTTTTCAAACGCCTTCTGGTACTTTCAGTTTACCATTACTATCTCCATCATCCGACCTTACAATGTTTTCTGTTGACTTTAGAAGAAAGATTAAAAGGTCATAAAAGAAAGCATCAGATTCTCGATAGGTCCTTAGTATGAGAGGTGTTTGCATCGTATATTCTTTACTACTTATGCTTGTAATCTCAACTCCACAATCATAAAATTTTAAACCACGGAGTTGTAAGCCTCTTTCAGCAGAGATGATAAGTGTTCCTTTCCTTTTGCTGTTTCTCCTGCAGCATATTCATTTCATTCTAGCTCTATATCAAAATCCAACACCTTGTTAATACATCTCCCTATAAATTTTCAACAATTACAATAACAACGAGTTTTCCTAAGTTTATGCAAAGATACAAAACAACCATTACAAGTCGATAGCTTTTATAGACTATGCCAAAGCGTACAAAACGAAGAAACGGTGGATGATTGGAGTTGTCGTACCAATTTAGAGATTGGATCAGTTAGGACCAAGTAGATATCCACTTAATTATCATCTATTATCTTGATGTCTTCAACTCCTTTCACACATATATGAATGATCTAGTAATTCTGGATACAGTGTTATCAATGCGGTGCTTGCAAAACATGATAACACACGTAATCCTTCAATAGTTACTCTATGTCCATCTGGTGTAACTAACATTCCACATGGCTCAATAATATAGTAGTATTTGTCATAATAATTACATATCTGCATCCAGTTAATGCTACTTCGTTGTGATGGCTGCTGTGCTTCATTATTATTATTGCTACTATTACTATTACTATTACTACCTTGACTTCCAGGAAACGTTAGAGAAATATGTTCAGGCTCTTCTGCCAGGCCATTTAATCCACCATTACAACGTTCTACTCCTGTATTCAAATTGGTGACACATGCTATATATGATTCACCAACTTCAACTATTCCTGAGCTAAAGTTTCTTGGACCCCATTGAATAGGGCTATCATATCCCGATAAATTAATCCTATCACAGCCTAGATCCTCCTTATAAGAGTAAACACACAATTCAGCGAAATCTGTTCCATTATGATATAGATTTACAAATACCTTTAATCCTGAACTACTTCCATCATCATAACCATCATCAGCTTGTGCTTCTAGCATTCCTTTTGGTTTGATAGTTGTATATGTCATCAATATTGACATAACTGCAACTAATATAGTCATCATCCTTACAGTCTTCTTTGCTTTATTGATGCTCTTGCTTTTCAAATTTATTTATCATAATACATATACAATATGAAATCTATAAAGAAATTCCATAAAACCGTATAATCTTATAATATTATAGTTTAATATTATAACTCTCTAGGATAACAAGTTACTAATAGTCTAAAAGTATAAGAATCTCAGAGAATTATAATTTATACTGTTATTATAATTGAAAACATACATCCATGGATATTACTGTCCTTCTGATGTAGAGTTAAATATTCTAGAGAAAGAAAGCAATAGGAAAATACTGGTGGTTTTAAAAGATGCATATCCAGCTGGAAGGAATGCTCATGAACTTGCTGAGATAACAGGTTTACCAATAAAGACAATCTATGCACAATTAAATGAACTATCTAGATGAGGTTTCATTACTGAACTACCCAAGATATCTAATACAAGAAGAGGAAGGCCTCAAACACATTACTCATCACCAGCAATAGTTGAAGATTATATTGATAATCTACAACAAAGACAGCGTTCTAGATTTGTAATAGAAGATACAAAGGGGATTTACAGTATTTATGATGAGGATGAAGCGGGAAAGATGAATCAGAAGAAAAGGTCTATTTCCCTTCCTCCTGGAAATGTTGTGTATTCAAACGAGTTTATAGAAGTCTGGCATAAAATAGTAGGAAAAGAAGAAGAGGATGAACTCTGTACAGCTCTTTTAAACTTCCTAGAAAAGATCCTTAGAAGAATAAGTGAATCTAATGATGATGAGAAAATAAGAAGAATAGCACCATCATCATCATCATCATCACTCTCATCAGCAGAATCAAAACAAATAGATGAAAATTATTGTTGCTCTCTTTGTGGATTAAATCATGAAGCAAGGGACTTTATACGAGCTATTCTGCTTTATCTATTTGACCAGTTAGAAGAAAATAGTAAATTTATCAAGCTCTTAAAGAATAACCAATTTCTAACACAAGAAGATTATCAGCGTCTTGCAGAAAAGATAGAGCAAGAAATCAAGTTCTGGTAGAAGAGGTGAAGAAGGGCTGCAATCATATCATCGATGTAACTGGTAACAATGATCGCCATATTTCTCCTAGAACAGCAGGTTGTGAAGAGTGTGAAATGGAGAAAACTCAATGGGTTAGCTTGCGTCTGTGTTTAACATGTGGTCATGTAGGATGTTGTGATTCTTCAATAGGGTTGCATGCAACAAAACACTTTGTAAATACAGGACATCCTGTTATGGTTGCGCTACCTAACAAACCTTGGAAATGGTGCTATATTCATAAGGTATATGGATAGATAGAATATATATTCCGTCTTCTTTACATATATTCCCTATTTCCTACAATTATCAACTGAACTATTATTATTAGATAGAGACAATGGAAAGGATATTCACTCGAACTCAATACTAGACTTTAATAAAGAACAAATAATATCCTAGTAGTAAAGAAGATCTTTGACAAACACCTAAACATTATACACACCCACCAAGATCGCAAAATAATCTCTTAATACCTGAACAAAATTTACTGGACTAGGAAGTATGTGCTTCTATGGTCTACCGTTGCCTCAGTTTATGTGTCCCGTGAACAAAGAGACGTTATACATAATGAGATTACAGCTTTAGAGATGTCGTCTAATCTGATTAATTTAGAAGTATGTGTGAGCAATATAAAATGATACTATAACATAGTGTCTTAGGTGATTAACCAAAACTGAATTACTAGTAGTTTTGAGTGGTGGTGGTGTGATGTACATGATATGGGGTTCTTTGCGTATACCATATATGTGATGATGTACAGAGAACAATAGATACTATCGTGAAAGGCAAATTACAAGGCTCCCTATCTAAGAGTCCTCTTGGAAATAATAATAATTCACTTGATAAACCCCTAACGATAAGCTAATCAGATCTAACCTAGCTTCATCAGATATAGAAGAAGAAATGTATACGATTAAGACACTACTGTTTATCCTTATGAAGATCATAAGAGAATAAGACATGATTCTACTGTGGTAAGAATATACCAATTTTGGAGATGTGCTCTTATAGCTGATTTATATGGATAGGGTATGTATCTGTACCAGGGCGTATCGTCTAGTCTCCTCTAGGACAAGGTTGGCGCGCGCACTAACGTGGGTGGAAATCCCACTACGCCCATTCTATCTATCTATGTCCTTATGTCCTTCAGGATTGTCGGAAGTCATTATTCATTAGTAAGATTTACGAAATTTTGAGTAGTATAAAGTTGATAGCAATCTGCTTCTTAAACATGGTCTTTTACTAGTTCTCTAAAGATTACGTCAAGTTGATGATTTTATTTTAAGCGGCCGCCTTTAATTGGAATTTCATGTGTATTTATATACAGTTGAGTGTGTATAGATATTAATGAAATTCGATTTATTTACCAAGAAGAAGTTTACATGCAATACGTGTGAAAAGAAGTTCAAGACTGCAACACAATTAGAAGAACATCGCCAATTAAAACATAAGACATAATGTGTGTGTATATGCCTCTTGCAAACATTAAATATTCTCATTCTATTCTAATTGTGAAGATTTCTCCTGTTTATCGGATAAGATATAAAATGAATAATAAATGAATAGAAACAATAATGTTCTAGAATGTACTTTGAATCAATTTTTTATTAATTTGATCCTCTCCTAGCTGTTTTGATAACTGCATTGTTAGGTGACAGACCAGATATAATGTGGGTTGCATGCATATCATATGATAACTCGGCTGTTTAGGCGGTAGATACATTCTCTCCTTTTTCATATTCAATTCTTAAATTGAATATACCAATCATTGATACATAACTTACACCCAACACTTTTGGTATAAAGTATGTGATTATTTATAGACGTTCTCTTATATCTTCACAGTTATTTGTGTGTGTATCGCCTTGAGCAGGATTAAAGTCTACTATCACATCAAGACCATCTCCACAGTCAAAATAATCTGCACCATCTCCACCTTCAAGCAGATCATTTCCATCCTCTCCATACAGTTCATCATCACCTTTTCCAGCTACTAAAAAGTCATCATCAAATCCTGCGAAAATAATATCATCTCCTACTCCCCCATACAGTTTATCTCCTCCTGCACCACCTTCTAGACTATCATCTCCACTATTACCGTATAGCATATCATCCTCCAAACGACCCTGCAATACATCACTATCAGCTTTACCATACATTACATCCCCCAGCTCACATCCAAGCATTAGATCAGGCATATGAGTACCATCAGTAGCAACAATACTGCCAGTAGAACAACCTGCTGTTATTACATTATAACTTGAATCTGAAGAAGAACTATGATGATTAGTTGCTGATACACTATTAACAAACGGTAATGATAATCCCGCAACAAGTAACATTATGCCGATAATTATCGCTATTGTTATTACTATCGCCATTGGTGAAAATATCCCTTGATGTTATGTATAATTAAATGTTCCTTATCAAGCTCGTATTACTAGTAATTTTTAATATTATAATAATATCTACTGAATATATATATCAAGAAAATTCAATAATATTTTCTTAAAGTAATATACTATTAGTACAGACAGTCCCATAAGAAATAATATTAACAATTCCACTTTACTAATGGTAGGAACCTTGGTAGCAGTAGCAATGATGTCAACAGGACTAGCCGTAGTACCTACTACTATACAGAAAGCTGAAGCGCTCAGGATACGGATTTCAACTTCGAACAAAATCAAGTGAATAGGTGTAGTGGCTCTGCAAGCTGTTCTAACTTGGCCACAAACACAATAACATTTGGTTAGACGCTAAAAATATCGGCAGTTCTTACTGTCGCAACATTATTTTCTTTCATAAAAATAAAGAGAATCTTACTTAGAGTATATATGTGTATGTGTATATGTATATATATACAATAAAAAAGTCATCTTATGGTTCCATAACGATATTTCAGCATTTGCAGGATGTTCCCAGATCCTATATGCAAAATTTGTACTTTATTGGCGTAGAAGAGCAGCAGCATTAGACACAGCAAATATCAATATAGTTTTGCAAAAGGCTTAAGCTAGTAGCTTAATTAGTCTTTAATAAAATGGAGTTTAGTATCGCTAGAGTTCATAAGAGCTTATATACAGACCCTAGAGATTTGAAACACCGCAATGGGTTTAGCTCAGATACATATACAACGGAGCAATAGTGTTTGAAAAGTTATCTAAATCATATATTTGGCTTGTCTATTATTTTGAATGTATACCTTTTAGTTCTTCTGATCATATCTACTATAAGTTATCTTCTACGTGTCTGACAAATATTGGCCATGGTAGAGTCAATTTTGTTTCATGGTTTCTCCAGGCTGGATCTCCTTTCATGTCTTTTCTCTTACCCTAGATGTTCTTGATAGTGACTGACTGTCTCTCTTTATGCCTTTTCTGCTGTACAGTTGTCTAATTTCTATTATATCTCTATAGATGTAGGCCCCATCTTTAGGCCGCGGTTATTGGTTATTATAGTATTATACTACACTGCCATTCTTATTTCCCGTGTGAGATGTTGAGAATTTATCTCTAGTTTCTATAATCTTCCTGTGCTGCTATTGTTATCACGTATTTTTTTATTCTTATTGTCATTACCGCCGCCGCCATATAATAATTCTTTTGATGTGTCGTCGCCATGTGTAAGTTGTTCTTTACTTAGTTCTGGTGCTGAATCTAGACCAGCTTTTGTAGTTTTTTCTAAATCTTCCATTGTCTCTTTTATGCCACTCTCCTTGTAATCTTTTGGATCATCTATTTTCCTTGTATTTTTGCTCATTATAACTACTCTTGATATTATTAGTGCAATATTTAAAATAATTCTATAGGTGCATCACAAAGAACAAAAATTTCCAATCCAAAAAAGCATAGAGTGTGACGCCGGGGGTGGGACTCGAACCCACGAGTCCCGAAGGACATCAGCTAGCATGTCATTATTTGATCTCGAGGCTGACCCCTTTTAGGGTCTATAACTTACCTAGCTTGGGTACCCCGGCACTTTTCTTAACAAAGTATTGCAATTTAATGGTTTTTTCATATATAATTAGTAACATAATAATATATCCAATGCTCAATCAAAAGGCAGAGCTATTATTGGTAAAATAATTTAAGCATCCACAACTATTATACATCCCATCAACTTTATAACATTATATCTACTGGGAAAGAAATATAATTATACACTCATAATAAAGAGTACAAGTTATATTGTGTGATGATTGTTATAGAAATACATGTTAGTAGCATCTGCAAAACCACCAACAGCCGAACAAATTAAGAAACTAGCTATAACTGATATTGCTATAATGAGCGGACTAGCCGATTGGCTTAGAGATAATCTCAAAAAGTATATTGAAATTGACCCCTATACTACGCGTGACCCATTTGGTGAAAAAGACGATTACGCCAAAAGAGACAAATAATTTTTATCCATATAGAGATTCTGGTAAGGTTGTTGGTTACATCATGTTTGCATTCCAGATCTGTGGACAGCACTAATAATTTGATAGAAAAAGCACAGCAGTATTCAGAAATTAAAATTGAATTAAAAATAAGAAAGTCACATAAATGGTTCTTCTTTTACATTTAAGCTACCATTTGGCATAATCTCTACTCCCATAATATCAAGAATTGCTTTTGCTTGACCTTTTCCTTCTCTTTCAATAATGTTTCCGGCTATTTTCAATCTGTAAGCAGATGCCCAATGCTGACCTATCTTATATTTGCCGCGCATTTCTTTCGGAACTATTTTAATGACAGTGACTTCATTGACAGATGACATGTATGGATGAAGTGTTTGATATCTTCCTTCCTTCTGATACTTTTTCATTAAGGCATTTAGTGCGCTGGCTTTCTCTTTATTATCTTCAACAATCGAAGCATTTCCCTTAATGACTATGCTTATATAAAGAGTATCTGCTTGTGATGCATCACTAGGATGGAAATAGTACGATGGTAAAAAGCATATATGCTGATCAACTTCGAATCCTACTTTTTCATTTCGTTTAATGTTGTCAAGTTTTTCACCAAAAGGGTGGGAATGCATATAAACGGCATCTGATTTTATTATAGATTCTGAATTAGTGTATGGATCCTCTGCTTGCACAAAAACGAAATTCATAGGTATAACCTGTGGATATCCATTGATATCTATTGATGCTATCCTACCAACAGGTTGGTTATGAAGAAATTCAATGATTTTCTTCTTAGACTGTATCTCAAGCTTCTTGGTAAGCTGCATTTACTGACCTTTTTATACAAACAACATAATTTAACTTGTTAGTATACAGAGTACACGAGAAAACATCAAAAGTATAAGAACTTACTGCTCAAAAGGATTGAGTATAAAAGTTGATTGCAAATATTTTGAATGATGATGATGAAGGATATTCATAGCTATAGCAGATCGTCAAAAAAATGAAGTCATTTTATCGGACAACAAAATACTCTTATCAGTATCTTTTGCGTCGCACTACTTCAAACTTTAAAACCTAATTTAGAAATAGTTAATAAAATTCTTAACATATCAATCACGAATGATGGTGAACAACACAAAGATAATAACAATAGCATTACTCAATACACTGAATCTAATAATGATAAGATATTACATTTAGCCGAAAACAATTACGAAGACCTGGTCGAAGTATTGACAAATAATACCATAAATGCTGCGGCTTCTTCGTCCAATCCTACTTATCATTGTCTTCATCATCGACATTCCGAGGTCCATATAATCAAAGTGATACCTGCATAATAGAAGAGGCAGAAATTTATGATAATATTAAAGGCAATATTGCTGATGATATAACAATACATCAGAGTTTCTTTTGCAGTATCTAACAATCGATATATTATATAGATGTATTAAACAAAATTGCTCCAAATACTTTTAGTCAATCTATCTTGGTTATTTTGCATAGGTCTGCGAACCTGATTCCAGAAATAATTGAAATACTTCTTGATTTTAGATGACATAATTGTCTAATATCGTATTATGTATAACACAGTCAGGATCTATGAGATTTCAAACTGGTGACTATTTGAAGAAAAGTTAATGAATTTATGCAATATATATATAGATATATATAGTATTGTTGTTCATTTATGGTGTATAATAATATACCAATAACATCTACAAATTTTAATATTAGTTCATTCAATATGTAATAGATTCTGAGTGGCAAAATAGAGTCAAATCTGTCTTACATCCTATCAAATGTAATAACTGCTGCTGATGATGAAGTTTTATTTGTATAAGAGAGAAAAAAGATCTGCAGAAGTAAGAGTAAGAACTAGATTAACTATTGAAAATGTATTAAACACTGAAAATATACTGTAAAAGAAATCAAAAAAGAAGTTAGATAGTTTTTTACTGCTTGGCGAACTGTTGCTGTTGTTGTTGAGCTGCAGCAGAGAAGGCTGTACAGGTCTTTGCGATATTAGTGCCAAATTCTGTTACTGCGTCAACTGTTCGATTATAGATTTTCAGGTTCTCTCTTGCAAGGTCTAGTGCATTGATTGTTAGCTGATTGGTGATGCCAACTGCTCTTAGTGTGTTGTTGGTAATTTCATTTGTTTGTCTTGTAAAATGCTCTGCGTATGGTGTTGATACTGGGTTATTCCAGCTTCCTACCAATTGCTTTTGGGATGAAATTGTGTTCTGAATCATATTCTTCGTTGTTTGGATGAAATCTAGCTGAAGGTTAGAGAATGCTTGTGAATATTGCGGTTGAACTTTTGCCATCTCATCTACTGCTCTGACAAAATTTTCCTTTACTGTGTCAAATACATGAGTTGCATCATTTGATCTTACAGTATTGCTTTCATCTTTTGATTTATTGTCTACCAATTTTTATACAATGATACTATTACATATGAATATATATATACTGGTAACCAATGGTAATGATTACCATATAAAGCCCAGAAATATCACAATCTATTTTTAATTGTATACATAGCCAGGATAATCTATAAAGCAGATGATGATTGTCATATAACAGAAACAATAATAATGACTCATCATTTAAATGACAAATTTGTTTTCTACTTAAATATTGCATTAGCAGCTGAAAATTCAGCATTAGAAAGATTACAGTCAAGAATACAACAAACAATTTTGGAAGATGCAAAACAGCAACTACAACATCATTTAGAAGAGACAATGGAGCAGCAAGATAGACTACGACAGCTAATTACTAAATTAGGTGGAACACCAACACAAGAAAAGGCTAAACTACCATTATCATCTCCACCTGAATCAATTGCAAAAACAATCGAAAATGCAATGATGACTTCTGCTGCAGAACGCGAACTAAAGGAATCAATCCAAGATACAATAATAGAAAATGCAGAAGTAACAGGATACACTATGCTTATACAAATGGCAGTAAAAATGAACGTGGCTGATGCAATACCTTCTCTAAGACAGAACCTTAATGAAGAAGAGGAAATGTTTGGATGGCTTAGAGCTAATGCACCTGCCATGTTTGCAAAACTATGGCCACAGATTGAAGTGGAATCTTCGTCCCTCAACGTAGAATCGTCGTCTTCTTCACCAAGACCAGCAACAACGCAAGACCAACAACAAGAAGAAGAAGAAGAAGACGACGAAAAGTTCAAAGGTGGAAGTACAACAAGACATGGAGGACATTTAACAGTCACAACGGAAGCTGTATCAGATAGAACCAATAATATAGCAGACACTGTAGCTGAGAGAAGAAAGAATAAAAAAAGACACAAGACCAACAGAAAAAAGGGGAAAGGCCAATAATTTGAGGGTCCGGAACTATACACTGTAAACTTACAGCAAAAATGAAACCAAAAATCATGTCAAATTTGGTTCACAAACCACTGGCCCCCACTTTTCAGCTGAAAACAACGTTAATTGAAAAAATAAAACAGGTATGTATCCCTGACCAGCAACCAAGGAACCTAATCCGATTCCCTCCATACCAGTTATGGCTTAACATATATTCTGTATAAATTGACAAAGATACTCCTAAACAGACTTTGGAGTTCAAAGCGCTTCTATTCATGAATTAAAAATAGCAGTCCATAGAGAGATTTATTCAGATATCTTTCCTGAAACATCAGCAATCTTGACATATGTCAAAGATAGCAGCGAATTCAAGGCAGTCATCACTTTAGACGATATATCACCCGAAGCCACTGGGGAGAGACAAGCAAAATGATCAGACAACAGACAGCAACCGATTAAAATTGATCAGAACAATTATGAATACTTCTCAGAATACTGTAATCTCCTCCTGATTCGAATCATCGGCTTAAAGTTCTTTTTGTGAGAAACTTTACGACATTATTGCAAGTGTCAAGATTGAAAGAGAATTGCTATCTTTATGATATCCAGTTTTTTATTCAAACACCTCAAAAAGGCTAAAAAATATTCTCATTATATATATTTTTTTGTAATAATTGTCCTTTATGTGGTAATTAATAAGATTTATTACATAGAGGCTGATGTGTAGAATAGACACGATATGAAAGGAGAATTAATTCCTGAACATGGTGTCAAAGAAATCACCCAAGCAACTAAAATAAAGGATCTTTATTTCGATCTGTTAAAATCATCTAAAGGAGAAATAATGCTGATTTTTCCTACTAATAAGGCGTTTGAACGTCAAGAGCGAATAGGAATAATTGGTTTAGCAAAGCAAGTTGCAAGAGAAAAAAACCTCAAAGTCAGAGTCAGAGTGTTAGCGCCTGTAAAAAATTTAGAAAATACTCAGGAATTAGTACAAGAACCATTTCCTTTAAAAAAAATTTATCAACAAGATCCCAGTAACAATATCTACATAAGATATATTGAGGAACAACAATCTGCCGACCTACAAGAAACTATCTTAATAGTAGATAGAAAAGTTTCATTTGTAATTGAATTGATAGATGATACAAAAGCTACTTTTGAAGAAGCAATAGGTCTAGCAACTTATTCTAATAATAAATCAACAGCATTATCTTATGTTTCAATATTTGAAAGTCTATGGAAACAAACAGAACTGTATCAAAAACTAAACGAATTATATGAACGCCTCCAAGAGCGCGACAAGATACAAAATGAGTTTATCAGCATTGCAGCCCATGAACTGAGAACTCCTATACAACCCATACTTGGATTATCAGAAATTCTTCTTTGTAAGAAAGGAAACATCAAACAAAATAAAGAGTTACTAAACGTTATCATCAGAAATGCAAAAAGACTAAGTAAGCATACCGAAAATATACTTGATGCCACAAAAATTGAGAGTCAGTCGTTAAAAGTTAACAAACAATACTTTAGGTTAAATGATTTAATAACGAATGCTCTTGCAGATCACAAAAAGGAAGAAGAAAATAACAAACAAAGAAAAATAAAGTTAGCATACTCTACTAATAATGACAACATTATTGTAAAGGCAGATGCAGAGAGACTAACTCAGATGGTTTGGAATCTTTTAAGCAATGCTATTAAATTCACAAGGGAAGGAGAGATATCTGTTAATGTTGAAAGAGATGACACTGCTCAGCAAATTATTGTTAGTGTGAGCGACACTGGCCAAGGTATCGACCCTGAAATAATGCCAAGGCTATTTACAAAATTTGCCACAAAATCTATTGTAGGGACAGGATTAGGTCTGTATATATCCAAAAGAATCATTGAAGCCCATGGAGGCAAAATGTGGGCTGAGAATAATTCAGATGGAATAGGTGCCACATTCTCATTTACCCTCCCACTGGTAATTCAACAAGATGACAAAGAAAGTATAATTATCGACACTGTCTCCGCTATGAACAGTCGCATTGAAGAAATAAGAAAGAAGCGGAGTATTTATTATAAGTCTCATAAAACAAAAATGAAGCGGATATTTTTAGTAGACGATGACTATGATCATAGTATTACTTTCAAGATGGGATTGGAGCTTGCAGGATTCGAAGTTGATGCGTATAATGATTCAGCAATCGCATTATCAAAATTCAAGCCGGATTACTATGATCTATTATTAATTGATGTTAAAATGCCCAAGATTGATGGAATTGAACTTTATGAAAAGATAAGGAAAATAGACGACAAAGTTATGGTATGGTTTATTACCGCATATGAAACATATTATAGAGCGTTAAAAGAAGTTTCATCAATATCAAAAGGAGAAATGAGTTCAGCTCCTGTTATTGAAAAACCTATTGAAATAGATAAATTAGTGAAACAAATAAAAACACAGTTAGATTAGGACTTTTAAAAATTGGTTATTGTGGATGATGCATTCTATTCTATGGATTTACATTCAAACAGAGACAAAAGAATAACTGTAATGGTGCTCTTGGTTGCGGAAATTAGTAATATTTGCCATAGACATTAACTTCCCATTTTTTTATTTCCACTTCCTGAAAGTTATTCTCTCTATATTTACTGCAATATATCCTTGTTCTAGTTCCGTCCTACTTTATCATTACCTTCATCATCGATACTCCAAACCTCATCGAATCAAAGTGATACCTACCCAAAAGAAGAGTCAGAAACTAATCATAATGATAATGACGATAATAAATTGGATATCGCTGATTGATGATAAATAGATCCACAGTTTCTTTATTGTGTTTGTGATTAGCATATTTTGCAAAATCTCTATCCTAATTAACACAGAAAGTTTGCGGAATACAGTATTATTTTTGCATACTATATATAATAAAGGTAAAGTTTCTGAAAAGAAAAGAAAAGAAAAGAAGTATCTTGGGATTTAGTAAAAATGCTAAATGACACAGAAATCATCGTTGCATCTATTTCTACTGTCATTAAGCCTTTGCAAAAGATGCTCTATAATGAGCATCCTAATCATAAGTAATAGGCCTGCTTAGATTATGTTATGCACTTCTTGACC
>JAREAI010000246.1:0-7001 GCA_029240435.1 Nitrososphaeraceae archaeon
ATAATGATTAGGACCTATCATTACGACGTCATCAAATTCCATTGATGATACCTCATAAAATCCATTAGCAGCAACCGCGCCTGAATAAATATATCCCGCGTGAGGCGAAACAATTCCATAAATTCTACGTTTTAAGTCAGACGGCGGCATTTTATTCGGTCCAAACCCCTGATCTTTAAAAGACCGTTCTATTGTTTGGTTAAGTTTAAGAGGATCGCTTGGATAAAAAATTCCAGCTACCGCAGCGTGACGTATTTTTACCCTACTGTTATTCAAGGTAATTCCTCAACCAGTTTGGTTTCAAAGTCATCGATTGACACCTTCATCTCATTATCTGACTTGATATTGCCTTGTTTCTTTAAAACCTCTCTTGCGAGGAGCCAATAAACGGTAGCCAGAGCTTTTCTCCCTCTGTTATTTGCAGGGATGACTAGATCTACTTTTGATGTCACATTGTCACTATTAGAGATCGCAATTACTGGAACGCCTGCTCTAGTAGCCTCAATGACCGCTTGTTGATCGGCTTGTGGATCAGTAACAATGACTATTTCAGGCTCCATATATTTTGGCAGGGATGGATTTGTGAAAGTTCCTGGCATAAATCGCCCGAAGATACCGGTAGCGCCAGTAAATTCACAGAACTTTTCGACAGGTGTTTTACCATATTCACGGGCAGAAGTCACTGCGACTCTTGATATGTTCGAACGTCCGATAAATTTTGCCGCAACATCAATTCTCGATAACGTTTTGCTAATGTCAAGAATATACAAACCTTCTGGGTTTGCACGCACAATAAATGGTGTCATATATTTAGTCTTAACTGGAGTACCAACACGAATACCGGTAGAAAGAATCATTTTCTCCAAATTATTGCTATCCTCACTGTAATTCACATCTTCTTTAGGTTCAGAAGAAATAGATTGTTCAGAAAGTGTCTCATCGTCGTTAGTTTCTTCCAATCCTTTGGCCTCAACTTCAGTTTCCATCGGTGTATTCTGAATCTCCTTTTCGTTACTCATATTAAGTAGAGAACACTTCAGCCATTCCATCTATTAAATCATACTCCGATAGCCGTAAAAGCTCGTTTAGCTTTGAAACACGTTCTCCTCCTATAATGCCTGCCTTTAGCATCTTCGAACCGGTAGCAATTGCAATATGGGAAATATGTGAGTCGGTAGACTCGCCTGATCTATGTGATGTTACAATTCTTATATTATTATTAGTGCATTCCTTAGCAAAGTTCAGGGCATCATATAGGCTTCCTGCCTGATTTACTTTCAAAATTGCGCCACTACACGATCCATGCTTTACTGCTTCTTTTACTCGTAAAGCATTTGTAACTAATATATCATCACCTGTAACTAGACAATTTGAATTCTTTTTAGTGATTGCTGCCATATTCTTAAAATCTTCCTCATGAACAGGATCTTCTACATAAATGAGTTTGTAGGTGTTAATTAGATGGTTGACAAACTCTATTTGTTCTTCAGTATCTCGTAATATTCCCTGTCTAGAATAATCATAAACTTGTTTGTTTTCATTCCATATTGAGGAACTAGCAAAATCGATTCCCAAAGACATGTCTTTTCCTATAGTAAAACCACAATTTTTAATCGACTTTTCGACAACATCTAATGCTTGGTCATTATTAAGATTAGGGGCCCAAGCGCCCTCGTCTCCACGACCATTTGTAAATCGCTTGTCAATGGATCCGATAACTTTCCGAACTTGTGTATGGATTTTAAAGTTCATTTCAAGAGCCTCCATTATATTTTGAGCTCCTATGGGACAAGCTAGAATCTCTTGTATATCAGGAGTACCAGGACCAGCATGAGCACCGCCACCTAAAATGTTCCCTAATGGATAAGGGAATTTATATTGTTTTGTCTGTTTTAATAATTTGAATAATGGTATATCTAGTGCCTTTGCTGCTGAATCAACTGACGCAATGCTCAAAGCATAGGCTATTGCTCCGCCGATCTTATTATATGACGCGCTACTGTCAATAGATTTTATAATATCAAAGATTGCCTTTGGATCCTGAGCCTCTATACCAATAAATTTCTTGATATTTGCATTAAATATTTCCATCGATTTTTCGGGCTTATTATCCGAAAAACTTTGTGCTTCCAATTTTCCTACACTAGCACCAGAAGGTGCGCATGCTCTCCCAAAGAATTTATTGTCAGTGATAACGTCTATCTCTATACTTTTGCTTCCTCTACTATTAAAAACAATTCTGCCTTTAACCCCTGAGATTAACGGCATTTTATCTTATTCTATTTCCGACTGAATCTCTGACATTCTTCGTCTTAACGCCTCATAGTATGGTATTACCTGATATATTGTTTCGACGCTGGATACAAACATTCGTCTACAACAGTAACGTTTCATGTTTAAAGAATCCATAACCTTCGCAGGATCTTCACCTCCTGTTTGTACTCTTTCTGAGTATTCTGCAAACTTATCTGCAACTAACTTTCCACAGGTAAAACAGCGTACGGGTACTAGCACGTCTTTGTAATCCTTTAAAGGATTATAAAAACTATTATCGTTTGTTAATTTATAAAACATAATGATATTGTTAACGATATCTATAATTATTTCATACTTATCTTTTCTATAAGATTGTCAAAAAAGCATTTATTATCATCAATCATCTAAAATGGGTAATATTCAAATTAGTGCTATAAACCATTTCATAACGAGCGGGAGTCGCCCAGCTTGGCCAAAGGCGTAAGACTGAGGCTCTTATCCCTTAGGGGTTCGTGGGTTCAAATCCCATCTCCCGCATTTCTAATTCTGAAGGATTCAATTACTTCCTGACTGTGACCTGCTGGCTTTACTTTAGAAAAAATTCTAATAATTTTGCCATTTATGTCGACTAGAAAGGTAGCTCTATTAACACCAATATACTCCTTACCCATAAAACTTTTAGGCCCATAAACACCGTATTTCTTGGAAATTTCATTTTGTGGGTCCGCGGAAAGAAGATAGGGAATGTTCAGTTTTTGTCTAAATTTTTTATGTGATTCATAGTTGTCCGGGCTAACACCTATAATCTCTATGTTAGCGTCTTTTATCTTGTTATAATCTTTTGTGAATTCCATTGCCTCTGTCGTGCAACCTGGTGTGAAATCTTTTGGATAAAAGTAAATTATGACCTTCTTTTTTCTACGAAAGTCAGATAACTTGAAACTATGACCATTGGAATCTGACGAAATAAAATCTGGTGCTATGTCTCCCTCTGCAAGCTGCTTGTGCTGCTGCTCAATATCTTCTTTATTCATGCTTATCAGATATTCATATTGATAGAAAAACTTTGAGATGAGATCTTGTCTACGATGCTACAAATGCAGAGAGAGAATTAATTTTCAATTATTATTAATTCTATAAAGACCTCTTCATTAATATCCATTTATCCAAATACAAATGTGTAAAATATAAAATTAGTGGAGCGAGGAATTATCTCTATTTCATGTATTTCAGGTTTTTCTGTAGTAATTAAATTATGCATGAATGGCCATTCCACCTCTACAAAACTGACGCCATTTTTTATAGTCACATCTTTTCCTGCATTTTTCTCTGTCAAATAGTTACCGTCTAGTTTAACTTCAACCTTTCCAACCTTACTGTCTGAAGATCCGATAATACCATGTACGCGTTTTGCACTGTCATATTTTATCATTATTGCTGGATCTTTCTCTTTGCCATTAGAAGAAAACCGTACACCTTCACGTTCCCATATCCACTTACCACGCAGATAAACTAAATTGTAGTTATGAGATCCACTATCTACTACGAAATTTTGTTCATCATGCTTCATGGTTTGGTTGTTACCAAATCTTTTAAGCCTAGAATAGCCAACGCAGATCTCAGGTGCGATCCCATAGTAATGCATTCCATAAGTATTAAAAATCTCATCATTCGGATTTTCACTGTCTCTGTCTTCAGATGGTTTCTGACCAGCCTCTTCTAACAATTCTATTACCGCATTTTCAAAATCCTGTATCCCACCATACCCTGCATGCTCATAACGGACAAAGCCATTATGATCAATTAAAATATGTTTTGGCCAATACATATTACCATATGCTTCCCATATTCTATTATTGATATCGAATGCAACTGGAATATTGTATATGTTATAGCGCGTTAGTGCTCTTTGTATGTTCCTTGTATCTTTAGCAAAATTATATTCTGCAGAATGAGCTTGGATCACTTGAAACTCATTATTGGCATATTTTTGCTGTAAACGCTTCATTATAGGAATGGTACGTAAACAAAAGATGCATGTATATGTCCAGCAGTCCAGGAGAATGACCTTTCCCTTCAGATTTTTGATTGAAAGCGGCTCCGAATTTGCCCAAATGGAAATGTCTTTAAATTCAGGCGCTGGAATGGCAGGGATAATATCCATTTTATAACGACCTCCTACGAAGAGGAATATTTAAACATAAATAATAGAAGCAAAAAATAACGATAATCAGACAATATCTTTCTCCGGACGGTTCTATAAGAGTAACTGATTAAAATATCATTTCTCAATATTTGCTTTATATACAAAGATATTCCTTATTTATTGATTCTTAATAATCGAATAGATTATACGAATATAGTTTCTCTCAATAACATAACGATGTATGTAATGTGATAGACTTATACTCTAATTGCCAGTCCTATTAGATAGACATAATTGAGAGTAATTAATCATTTGATATTATTCATAATGACAAGTTTGCTGGTAATAGACGACTTGCTTTCTCTCATTTCAAAAGCTAAGGATACAAAATATGTTGAGATTCGTTATCAATCTAGAACTACAAATGAAGTAAATTTCAGCAATGGTGAACTAGAAAGAATTCGTAGCATTGAAAATTCTGGCTGTGGTATTCGAGTCCTTGTAGATGGTTGCTGGGGTTTTAGCAGTACACATCTTCTTTCAAAGAATGCATTGAAAGACTCACTTTATGAAGCAATATCAGTAGCAAAGATACTATCTGGAACAAAAAAGAATAGAGTTGAAGGACTTGCAACATCAAAGCTCGCTAAAGGTCTTTATAAAACAAAGATTAAAGGTGATCTTTCTAATATTGATATTGAAAAGAAAGTAAGAATTACAAAAGAGGCTGAAGAGCAGGCTCGAAAGTATTCTCCAGTAATAAAATTTGCTTCTTGTGTTTATCGTGAAATGTTAGACCATAAATTAATAGTTAATAGTGATGGGGCAGAAGTAGAAATATCTGATTCTAAACCAGAATTTAACGTAACAACAGTCGCACACAAAGAAAATGAAAGCGTAACTACCTCGGAAGGAGTTGGAATAACAGGTGGCTGGCAAGATTTGTTTTCTGAAAAAGATCATATTTACTATGCTAATCTAGCATCAGAAAAGGCAACAAAGCTACTTGAAGCAAAACACGTTACCGGCGAAAGGACAACGATAATATTAGATCCAGGGATGGTTGGTTTAATTTCGCATGAGGCCATAGGTCACATGGTAGAGGCTGATTTTGTTCTTTCCGGCTCAATAGTTAAAGATAAAATCGGAACAAAAATTGCAAGCCATCTCATTACCATGGTAGATAGCGGTCAACCGAATATTGCTTCAAATGCTGCAGGAAGTATCGCAGTTGACGATGAAGGTGTTATAGCACGTAGAACTGTTATTATTGAGGACGGTATACTCAAGTCTTTTTTACATAACCGTGAAACTGCATTTATGTTTGATGCTGAACCAACTGGCAATGCACGTGCCTTTGAATATGATGATGATCTGCTCATTAGGATGAGAAATACATTCATTGAACCTGGACATGACAAATTTGAGGATATGATAAAGGAAACAAAACACGGCTATTTAATAAAAGGCGCTAGAAATGGTCAGGCTGATGCTAATGGGGAGTTTATGTTTGGATCTCAAGAAGTATATTTAATTGAAAGGGGCGAACTAAAGGAACTTCTAAGAGGAACTAGCGTCTCTGGTAGTGCTTTTGATGTATTACAATCTGTGGACATGGTCGGAAAGGATTTCAAATTCGACATAGGAACAGGATACTGTGGTAAATTTCAACCAGCGAAAGTCGATGGTGGTGGACCGCATATCAGATGCAATGCGATTATCGGAGGTCTACAATAGGAAAGTTGGAAGATATTTGTAATTTTGTATTGAGGGAAGCAGAGAAAAAGGGAGCTGATTATTGTGAAGCGTATGGAGTGAGCAATAAAGAATCAGAAGTTTTTATTGAGAATAATGATCTACAACAGTCGAAATCTCATCGCACAGGCGGATTGGGAATAAGAGTGTTTATAAATGGTTCATTAGGTTTTTCCTCAACCAATATACTTGAGAGAGAACATATCCGCAACGCTGTTACACAGGCTATTAAACTTGCTAGAGTGAGTCCATCTGATAAATACAATACGATGCCCTTTTCACGAAAAGTCAAATTGCTAAATGGTATCTATGATAAAAATTCGGAATCTTTCAATGCATCTGATACAGTAAAAATGGCAGTTGATATGTTAGATGCAGCAAAATCCTATGACAACAGAATAAGTGTTGACAGTGGTAATTTTACAAGTTCTGTGATGACCCATGCTTTGCTGAACTCTAATGGTGTAAGAACAAAAGAAACCATCAGTGCATTTTCCTGGTCTATTATGGGAATGGCAATAGACGGCAGTGAGGTATCTAATTTTGATTTTCAATTTGGTGGTACTCACAATCTCAAAGATATCGATGTATGTACAACAAGCAGAGAATTCGGAAAGTCAGTTGTAAATTCCTTGGGATCTAAAAAAATCGAGAGCTTTAAGGGAGAAATGCTCCTTACTCCTTCAGCAGTAACTGAATTGATATTAGATGTAATAGCATATTCAATTAATTCACAGACGGTACAGAAAGAAGCAAGTAAATTTAAAGGACAGCTTGGCAAAACAGTCTCATCTGATTTACTAACCCTTATAGATGATGCCACTAATGTTAATGGCTTAGGGGC
>JAREAI010000031.1:0-13609 GCA_029240435.1 Nitrososphaeraceae archaeon
GATCCAGCTTTAGAATACAAACTGGGTAAAAGAACTGACCTTTCTAGTGTTCTTATTTCTGATGAAATATACTCAGACGCAAATAAAGGTTCAAGAGCAGCCAGTGAAAAGTTAACAAAACATTTCAAGACAGCAGATCCTACAGAAGTTGCTAAACAAATCATTTCTCGTGGTGAACTTAGTTTGACAACAGAGCAGCGTCGAAAAATAGTTGAAGATAAGAAGAAACAAATTATTCAATATATTAATAAAAGCTTTGTAGACCCCAAAACACATATTCCACATCCAATTTTGAGAATCGAAAGTGCAATGGATGAAGTAAGAGTTATTATTGATCCATTCAAGAGAGCTGAAGATCAAGCTAAAACTGTAGTTGATGCACTTCGGAAGATTTTACCCCTAAAATCGGAAATTCTGCGATTAACGGTAATAGTTCCACCTGAATTTTCAGGTCAATCCTACAGTGTATTTAAAACTATTGGAAATTTTAAGGGAGAGCAGTGGCTTGAGAATGGTTCTTTGAGAGTCATCTTAGAAATAAATGCAGGAATGAAGGCTGCCTTCCTAGATAGAATAGGATCTATAACAAAGGGTTCTGCTCAGGTAGTAGAAGAATAGATATTTTTTTCGATAGTTAAAATATAGGTATGTCTTACTGACAAAAAAGGTAGGAAATGATGCAAAGAATCTTTTGGTATATTAATCCTTTTACATTGGAGGTTATTTAATATGGGCATGCAAGAAATTAAAAGAAAGTTTGTTGTTCCAGGTGACAGGATCGCTGAAGGGAATTTCAGGCCGTTAATGAATGTAATTAAAGTGAACAATACTATTATTGCTACTAGAATTGGAATAGCAGAAGCAGGAAGAGATGGCATTAAAGTTATACCACTATCAGGTGTGTACATTCCTCGGGTAAATGATATTGTAATAGGCAAGATTACCGATCACTCTTCACTTTCTTGGGAAGTAGACATCAACTCTTGTTTTTCTGGTCATTTACCCGCACAGGATGTTTTTGGAAGAGACTTTTCTCCAGCCAGGGACGATATGGGCAGACAGTTGGCAATAGGAGATTTAATCACAGCAAGAATTATTGTATTCGATAGGACAAGAGATCCAATGCTAACTATCCAGGACAAGGATCTAGGAAAGATCCCTCGTGGAGAATTTTTAAAAATTTCTGCAACACGTGTTCCACGTCTGATTGGAAAGCGCGGTTCTATGATACAAACAATAGAACAAGCAACACAAACAAGAGTTTTAATTGGGCAAAATGGGATTATTGTCGTTTCGGGTAGAAATCCCGAAGGAATAAACCTAGCCGTTAGAGCCATTAGAATGGTTGAAGAAGAAGCTCACACATCAAACCTCACACAAAGGGTCAAAGTTTTGTTGAATGTGCCTGATACTCCACAACAAACAGAAGGAACGTCGATAACTCAGATTGAAAAAGGTCAGAAGGTTGAGGAGATCCAGTCAACAATTCAAGAAGTAGAAGAAGAGATAGAAGAAGAATTTGAAAAAGGTGAAAAACTATAATGATCCAAACACGAAATTTAATTGATGAAAACGGAAGGCGAACTGATGGTCGCACTGCAGATGAACTACGGGAAATCAAGATAAATGTAGGTGTAGTTAAAAATGCAGACGGTTCGGCTTTCATAGAATTTGGCAAGAATAAAATCATAGCAGCAGTCTATGGTCCAAGGGAAGTACATCCAAAACATATGGCACTTCCGGACCGGTGTGTTCTAAGATGTAGATACCATATGTCTCCTTTCTCTACTGATACGCGCAAGAACCCTGCTCCATCAAGAAGAGAAATTGAGATTTCCAAGGTAATGAGAGAAGCATTAGAACCAGCATTGATATTGGAAGATTATCCACGAGCTGCAATAGATGTATTTGTTGAGGTCTTGCAAGCAGATGGTGGTTCGAGATGTGCTGGTATTACAGCCGCATCTATCGCATTAGCTGATGCAGGAATAAATATGCGGGACATTGTAGCATCATGTGCTGCGGGTAAAGTCGACGAGAAAATTGTTCTCGATATTAATGATACTGAAGATAAGGAAGGCGGAGCGGATATGCCAGTTGCATATATGCCACATCTTGAACAAGTAACACTTTTACAACTTGACGGCATATTAAACCACGAACAGTTTAATGAATGTATAGATAAGGCAATAAGGGGTTGCGAGATAGTTTATGAAATTCAGAGGCAGGTGTTAATGCAAAAATACTTTGGTAATGAAACGGAGTTGAAAGAAGAACAATGAGCTCATCAAAACGTTCAACAATAATAGTAGAACACCTACGAAAACAGCAAATGTGGGATGCTATTTCAAAGGGAAAAAGGCTTGATGGAAGAAATTTAGATGATATTAGGCCACTCGAGATTGAATTAGATATTATAAAGAAGGCAAACGGTTCTGCAAAAGTAAAATTAGGCAATTCGGAAGTTATTGCAGGAGTAAAAATTGAGACAGGAGAGCCATTTGAAGGACTTGAGAACAAAGGCGCGTTAATCGTGTCTGCAGAAGTACTTCCTACAGCATCACCTTATATCGAACCTGGCCCTCCTGATGAGGAGACCGTTGAACTTGCAAGAGTGGTAGATAGAGGCATAAGGGAATCTGAAATGATAGATCTAGATAAATTGGTTTTAGTTCCTGGCAAAATAGTTTATACGATATTTGTTGATTGCAGTATCATCAATGCGGATGGTAATCTGTTTGATGCTACGTCCTATGCAGTAGTTTTGGCATTGGCTAGTAGTAAAATTCCTGTCTTTGAAATGCAAGATGACAAAGTAGTTCATACTGAGAACAGCCAAGACCCACCAGT
The DNA here is from genome assembly GCA_029240435.1 of Nitrososphaeraceae archaeon. Lineage (GTDB taxonomy): Archaea > Thermoproteota > Nitrososphaeria > Nitrososphaerales > Nitrososphaeraceae > JAJNBK01. Next base: position 2,851 of record JAREAI010000031.1, read on the forward strand.
CACTACAATACCTGTATCTATCACCGCGATACGAATTGGTGAAGCAGTAATTTTAGATCCCACATCTGAAGAAGAAGCATGTATGAATGCAAGAATTACCATAACAACAAATTCCAATGGAGACTATACTGCCATCCAGAAGGGATCGACAGGTGCTTTTACTGTTGAACAGATAAAGAAAGCAGCTGAAACAGCAAGAATTAAAGGAGAGGAAGTACGAGTCAAACTAAAGGAGTCGACTAGAGATGGTTAGTAGAAAGAAGCAGGCCCATAGTGGGCTCAAAGGTTTAGGTATAAAATTTGGAGCTACTGTACGTAAAAGATATGGAATGGCATATAATACATTAAAGCAAAAGAGACGATGCCCATCTTGTGGTTCACTACAATTCAATAGGATTGCATCAGGCATCTGGTATTGTCCAAAATGCCGTTATAAAGTTGCAGCTGGAGCATATGACATCGATACTGAAAAACTACAAAGCTAGTATGCAAATTTCTTTTAAGAATAAGCCAGTATCCATACGTAGCTCCATTGCAAAATGTATTTGTTCTGCACTTAAGCCCGATACAAAGCTTTCGTCTGGTTCAAGAGAGAAAATAAAAATTTCATCGGATGTTTCTAATGTATTTATAGAAATTGAGAGTGATAATATTCCAAGTCTACGCGCTACTATCAATTCATATTTAAGACTGATCAATACCTCTTACAAATGTATTATAAATTAGCGGTATGATTTTATGGTGGTTACTTTCATCTTAAGAATTGAATTATTATGAGTGAACAAGAACTTCCACCTTGGCTTAGAGAGCAAGTATCACGTTTGCAACAACTTCAACAGAATTTGCAGGCAATCATGATGCAAAAACAGCAAATAGAACTAGAAATTGTTGAAACCGATAGAGCACTAGAAGAACTGAAGAAAATAGGGATAGATGATGCAGTATACAAAAGCGCTGGCCCTTTGTTGATAAAGGCAAATAAAGAAGACACTTTAAAAGAACTTGAAGAAAAAAAAGAGCTGTCAAACACTAGAGTAACGGTTCTTGCAAAACAGGAGACAAGGGTAAAAGATAATCTAAAAGAAGTAGAAAATAAAATTAATCAAATGATTCGAGGTGCACAAGGCAGCGATAGTAGTTCTCTAGCAGGTTTAAAACCAAAATGAGAATAACCAATGTAAAATTTAGAGAAGGAAGAAGACATCATTTTTGATTAAAATAATAAAGTTAGATACATTAACGACAGCTGATTAAACTAATATGTGTCTGTTAGAATTGTAGTTGACGAAAGGGAGAGAAATAGTAGAGTCCCTAATCTCTTACGTCAAGCAGGTGCAATAATAGATTTTGCGCAATTAAAAGTGGGTGATTATATTGTCTCACCAGACACTGCAATAGAAAGAAAAACCATTCATGATCTAATCAGCTCTATCTATGATGGAAGATTATTTGTGCAATGCTCAGAACTTGCTCAATACTATTCCAAACCTATAGTGATTATTGAAGGAAATATCATAGAATTACTCAAAGTCCCTATAGAAATAGATGATGACAAATTAAAAATATTAGTAGAAAGAATTCCCTTAGCATATGACGCAATAGCTAAAGTAACGCTAGACTTTAGAATCCCAATTATACATACACCTTCTGCTCATTATACATCACAGTTACTTATTACTATGGTAAACAAATCATTACAAGAAGGCCAAAATACTGGTCCTTTGTTAAAGAGGATAAAAAAGGGAAACCCACTATACGCGCAACAGCTATCAATTCTCTCTTCTTTACCAGGAATCGGAGACAAACTGGCGGTAAGAATGCTTAAAAAATTTCAGACGCCCCAGCGTGCGCTAAATGCATCTGTTGCAGATCTTGCAAGGATTCCCGGTTTTGGGACTGCCAGAGCAGAAAAAGTACGAAAAATTCTGGATAATCCTCATAATGAAAGGATTGAGCTAACGCAAAGAACTCTTTTAGATGATTTAAGCAGTCTTAATAATACAGAAAAGTAGATTTTATCGAATAGATCATTATAATATGTTAACGATAACATCTCAATAACTATATATATAGTTGGCTTTGGAGTTGAACAGAAATTAAAAAGAACAAGATAAAGAATGGTAATTTCTCTTTTAACTATTAGAAACTTTTTATTATAATCCTCCTGAGCCTTAGTATAAGATTGATTACTCGTCACGAAGTTAATCGCATTGTCAATCAATATAACTTAAAGGATATTACTATTGGCACAATAGGAAGTCATTCTGCATTAGAAATTATGGATGGATCTAAAGATGAAAATCTAAAGACTGTCTGCATTTGTCAAAAGGGTCGAGAGATCCCATATCTAAGATTTAAGAGATTAACAGACGAGATTATCTTGCTTGATAAATTTTCTGATATTATGTTGAGAGAAAATCAAGAAAAATTGCGACAATTAAATACAATCATGATTGCAAACCGTGCCTTTACTGCCTATCTTGGTTATGATAATATTGAAAATAATTTAAAGGTGCCTATATTTGGAAATAGACTGCTCCTGCGAGCAGAAGAACGTACTGCAACAAAAAATCAATACTATCTTCTTGAAAAGGCAAATATCAGACACCCGAGAATATACATACAACCCTCAGATATAGACAACCTGGCAGTAGTCAAAGTTCAGGAAGCAAGACGGAAATTAGAAAGAGCGTTTTTCCTGGTGTCTTCTTATGAAGATTACAAGATGAAAGCAAAGTTAAAGATCAAAGAAGGACTCATTAATAAAGAAGATCTTGACTCTGCAACTATTGAAGAATATATAATTGGAACTTATTTTAACTTTAACTTTTTTCAATCCCCATTATCAGAAGAGATGGAGTTCTTGGGAATAGAAAGAAGACTGCAAACCAATCTTCATGACTTTACTACTTCACTACCTGCTAAACAACAGATGCAAATAGATATTGGGATACAAAATATTGAAGTAGGACATACTCCAGCTAGTATACGCGAGTCAATGTTGGAAAAAGTGTTTGAAATTGGCGATAAATTTGCCGCTGCCGTCAGAATAGAATATCCGCCTGGAATAATTGGACCAATTTCATTACAGGGTATCGTAACATCAGACCTAGATTTGATAGTATATGATGTATCACTAAGAGTTCCAGGTAATCCTATCATGGCAACAACAAGCCCTTATACAAAATACTCTTATGGTCATACTATTGGTGTTGGTCGAAGAATTGCAATGGAAATTAAGAATGCAATATCGCAAAAGAAAATTATGGATATAGTAACATGATAGTATTTATTGCTGTATTGCTTCTTCAAATAAATTCTTTCTTACTTTGATTGGGATATCATAATAAGCTGCCAAAGCAATGGAATCTGATGCACGATAATTTCTTAGTATCAAATTTTCTTTTCTTCTACCTTTGAAATACAGATTTGCACGCAGAACAGAACCACTTTGATAAACTCTCACTTCAATCAAAAGTAGATCTTGCATAACTGCAATCTCTTCAACTAGATTATAGATTGTAGGTATGGTATTTTTGTCACCTTCTTGAAATCGTGAGATATGCCTTGCAACTTCGCCAGAGAATGCACGCATTGGAAATTCTTTTCCATCGAAAGTTTTTAGAATAACAACACCTTCTAGTCCTAGCTGATCTGCAAATCCAACATAACTTATTCTTGCCTGTATATACTCTTCATCTTCTTCTTCTGACGAAAAACCGTTAGGCATGATAATTAATTATTGCATTGCTAAGAATTAAGGCTTACAGTTGATCTGTTCTAATAATCTCTTTTGACAAGTCAGCATTTACCCATTGTTGTGATAGTTTAACTTATTTCTTCCTTTGTTGTTGGCTGGCCTTGAACTTAAGGATTATCTGCTTACCTATTGCTAAGCGAAATTCAGTTTAGAAAACGATAAGAATCCCTTCTCTTCAGCTATTGCAAACATTTTTTTTATTGACTTTTCCCCGATTGTTCCCATATCTATAGTTACATCATTTACATACATTTTGATAAATCTGGTTATCACATTGCGTGGTTGTCCTCTTCCATATTTCATCGCATAATCTACCGCTGATTCAATGTGTTCAAGGCCATAAAGAATCGATTCCTTGAATAGGTTATCAAACATCTTTATCTGTTCTAATGTCATTGATTTATTACTTGCTACGTTTATACCCAATGGCACTGGCAATCCGTTCGTTTTTGCAGTCCACCAAGTCGCCAAATCAAAAACGGTATGAAGTCTTGAAGTATCATATGTAATCTGTGCTTCATGAATCACCAAACCTGCATCTACTTTATCATTTAGAACGGCTTCAGGAATCAATTGAAAGGGCATCTCCTTTCCATTAAATTTTCCTAAGGCAAGATTTAGCAATAAATTAGCAGATGTCATCTTACCTGGAATACCAATTACGCCCTTTCTTAATTCCGATAATGTTAATTTCTTTTTAGAAATGACTATAGGACCATAATTTAAGCCAAAACTTCCGCCACTACGTAATATTACATAATCCTTCAAATAAGCATAGGCATGGGCGGAAATAGCTGTAACATCAAGTTCATGTCTTAGCGCATATTTGTTTAGGGTTTCAATGTCTTCTATGACATGTTTGATTTTGATATCCACAGAATATACTTTACCACATGCAATGCCAAAGAACATAAATGCATCATCAGCATCAGGAGTATGGCCTAGAGTTATTTCCATCATATATATTACCTACAAAAAGAGAATAATATTTTCTTTATAAAAACCAAAGTATAATTTAGGGCAATTTTTCTAAGAATCATATTCTGAACTAGATAATAACTAGCCTTTTTTTGTCTCCTCGGGCATCAATCAATTTAACATATACCTTGCTACACACAAAGAATAATTAACAAAACATTCTATAAAATAATGATCTATTTGCCCTATACACTTCTATTTGGAAATAATTTTATCACAGATAGCCCTGTGTCTGTAAAGATGGACAATGAAGTTTTGTTTTCGCTTGGCGAGGATAGTGCGGGACCATATGTAACAACATCGATTCTTGATTCAAATGAAAATACGTTAATCATTATCGAAAAAAATAACTGCATATTCTGTAATAAAGAATTTATAAAAAAAAAATCAACGCGACTATGTTTTGCTAAAGGATAGAAAAGGACAAATCATGCTTGAATCCAGAGTGCTAGACAAGCAGATGATCTTAGTAAGTGGCATCTTCTCTTTCAAGGAATTTGTATTGACTGCAACACAGAATTATCTTATTTTGCCAAATGGACAATGGATGATGCATAATAGGACCACGGCAAATAAGAGTTCGGTAACGATTACAGAATTTGGAATAAAATCAGAATGAGAAACCATGAATTCTAACATAAATAGGCTCTCAGAAATAATTAAATATTAACTATATATGCTCGCTTATATGATGTAAAACAATAAAATTTTTTTCATTTTGAACGTAAGGAACGTTTAATAGTCCTCCAGCAAATTTTTTGCTTGAATATATGCCAAAGTTCAAATCAACTCAGGATATTCTAAGGATTATTGGTACTAAGGAACAGATTCGTAATTTCGGAGTCATTGCCCACGTAGATCACGGCAAGACAACTATGAGTGATAGTCTTTTAGCTGCATCAGGCATTATCTCTCCATCTGTTGCAGGTCAAGCTTTGGCGCTTGATTCTATGAAACTTGAACAGAATAGACAAATGACTATTCGTGGAGCTAACGTTACACTATTTTATGAAAATGAAGGCAAGGAATACGTAATTAATATGATTGATACGCCGGGTCACATTGACTTTACAGGAAGAGTCACTCGTGCCCTAAGAGCAATTGATGGTGTTGTAGTAGTTTCTGATTCTGTTGAAGGCATCATGACTCAGACAGAAACAGTAACAAGACAAGCGCTTGAAGAACGAGTTAGACCGGTTCTTTATATTAACAAAATTGACAGACTGGTAAAGGAATTAAGACTAGATCCACCTGCTATGCAAAAATGGCTTTCAAATATTATCGCAGAATTTAACAGACTAGTTGATATTTATGCCGAACCGGAACTTAAGGAAAAGTGGAAAGTAAGTATACAGGGAAACAGTGTTGCATTTGGGTCTGCAAAAGACAGATGGGGCTTTAATTTTAAAGTAGCCCAGAAAAAAGGTATAAGTTTCAAGGATGTTTATGACGCTTATACTTCAGACGGTTCTGATATGGTAAAATCTTTAGCAGAAAGAGCGCCATTACATGAGGCTGTTCTAGGAATGGTAGTGCAACATCATCCTCCACCCCATGTCGCCCAACGATATAGAATCCCTAAAATTTGGCCAGGTGATTTAGAATCTGCTCTTGGAAAATCACTTTTGGCATGTGACGAAAAAGGTCCAGCAGTAATGATGGTTACAACAATCAATGTTGATCCACAGGCAGGCAGAGTTGCAACTGGTAGACTCTTCTCAGGTACTGTCAAAGACGGCGATGAGATCTACCTAATTGATGCAAAAAGGCCAGGAAAAGTTCAGTCAGTAAACATTTACATGGGTAATACCAGAGAGGTAGTGAGCATGTTACCTGCAGGTAATATTCCTGCATTGCTTGGACTTGATTATGCTGTTGCAGGCGAAACAATTTCGACTGTGAAAAGTATTCCAGCATTTGAATCAATCAAGTATGTTTCAGAACCAGTAGTTACGATTGCAGTAGAACCAAAGCATCCAAAAGATTTGCCAAAGCTTGTTGAAGCACTACGCAGAATCACGGTGGAAGATCCAAACCTCATCGTTAAGATTAATGAGGAAACAGGTGAGACTCTAATGGCAGGAATGGGTGTTTTGCATCTGGAAATTGCAACATCACTCTTGCAGGAAGCAGGTCTTAATATAACTACTACTCAACCATTGATCAACTATCGTGAAACCATCCGTACAAAAGCAGGACCTATCATGAGCAAATCTCCAAATAAACACAACAAAATTTTCATGCGCATAGAATCACTTGGCAATGAGATAATAGAGCTTATAAGAAATGGCCAAATCAAAGAAGATATGGATAAAAAGGAAATGGCTAAGATTCTTCGAGAAAAAGGTTGGAATGCTGATGAAGCAAGAAATGTTGCCGCAATTGATGTAAGTGGTAATATGCTAATTGATGAAACAAAAGGTGTTCAGTTTATACAGGAGTCGATGGACTCTATTAAATCTGGCTTTGATGATGTAATTCATTCTGGTCCTATTGCTCATGAATCCGTAAGAGGTGTCAAGTTTGTATTACATCATTTTGTTCCACATGAGGATCCAGCTCATAGAGGTCTAGCACAACTAATGCCTGCAACTAGAAGAGCTATGTTAGGTTCGATGTTAATCGCAGATCCAGTTTTACTTGAACCCATACTTGGAATGGAGGTCAAATGTCCACAGGAACAAATTGGTACAGTAGCAGGTATATTATCAGGAAAAAGAGGTAAATTATTGAATGTAGAACAAAAAGGCGTAATTTCGATTATACAAGGCGAAATACCAGCATCTGAAACATTTGATCTTTCGGAGATTATGCGTGGTGGAACTGCTGGAAAAGCTATGTGGAGCACTTACTTTAAGACATGGCAACCTGTTCCTCAATCAATATTTAGAAATTTGATTGGAGAAATAAGAAAGAGAAAGGGTTTGAATCCAGAACCACCCAAACCAGATGAATTTATAGACAAAGAATAAGAACACATATAGTATTTAATTTTGGGATAATCAAATTATCTCTATCACTATATATTTATTCTGTGACAGCTCTGATATAGTGGTAATAATAATATTGGTTTGATAATAAAGCATTTTAATAAGCACTTGGCTATTTTATACGCCCTTCTTTGCGCAATTCTTCCAGTATTTTCATTAATGTATCATAATCTATATTAACTTCATTCAGAATAAAGGAATGTTCTACTTTTCCGAATCTTTTAATAAATTTCTCGACTGTTTGCTTTTTCTTTTGATACATCCTTTTCTGCATATACGTTCATAATCTCAGGAGTTATTATACATGATTCGCATAAGTTATTTATGGAGAACTAACAGTGTTTAAAGTAAAATAATTAAATTATCCATATGCCTTTTCTATTCTTAATAGTTATAAACAATTAGATAGATCTTTTAGCTTGTATGAGAGTCGACCTTCCAAGGTACACAGAAAGATTTGGATCGATAAGTCTACATGGGGTTCAACGTGTTTATGAATTGGATTCAGGATCTAGTGATGGTAGGCCAACTTCTGAAGCTATCCGACGTATAGGAAATGAAGAGATGTCTGAAATTGAGAGAAAAATGGCTATAGTCATACCAGTTAAAGGAGAGCGTTTAAAGTTACTTGAAGGAGTGTTGAGTGGGATTCCCCATGATTGCTTGACAATTATTGTATCCAATAGTCCAAGACAACCTGTGGATAGATACAAATTAGAAAAGGAGGCTCTTGAGCAATTTAACCAATTTGCAGAAAAAAATGCGTTGATTGTACATCAGAAAGATCCCGGACTAGCAGATGCACTGAGAGAGGTTGGCTATACTAGTATATTTGGTCCAGATGATATGGTTAGAAATGGCAAGGCCGAGGGAATGATGATTGGAATGCTGTTAACAAAGATGGCAGGAAAAGAATATGTTGGATTTATCGATGCAGACAACTATGTGCCTGGAGCAGTAAACGAATATGTAAAGATTTATGCGTCAGGAATCGCGATGTCGAATACGCCATATACAATGGTTCGCGTGTCTTGGATTTATAAACCAAAAATATCAGAGACTGGTGTGTATTTTTCGAAATGGGGGAGAGTATCTGAGATAACAAATCAATATCTTAATTCGTTGATATCTTATTACACTGGCTTTGAAACCGAAGTTATGCGTACTGGAAATTCAGGAGAACATTGCATGTCAATGAAATTAGCAGAGCTTCTAACTTATTCGTCGAGCTTTTCAGTAGAAACCTATGAAATGGTAAACCTACTTGAAGAGTTTGGAGGAATTGTGCCGACTGAAAATCAGGAAGCCATGGATAAGGGAATTGAGGTAATGCAAGTAGAAACCAGAAATCCACATTTTCATGAAGAGAAAGGTGATATTCACTTAAAAGAGATGATTGATGGATCACTTGGTTGCATTTACCATAGCAAAATTTGCCACCCAAAACTAAGAGAGAAAATCGTTGAAGAACTGCGTGGAAAAGGTGTCATAGAAGAAAATCAAGAGCCATCAGTATTACAAAAAATTAATCCCTTCAAAGATATAGATATGTTACAATTCGGAAAGATTCTTCACAATAAAGCAACAAGTTTTGTTCATTCCTAACAGTTAATGAATAAGTTGGTCACATTGTTGAAGCAGATTTTTGCATAATTATATGCATTGATCCATTCTCCTCGTAACTCTTTTCGAACTCTATTTTGAAATTGTATAAATTAACAAATTCTTCCACTTTCGGTCTATAAACATGCGGAGGACCATGTAATTCCATAAGAATTGCAATATCTTTACTTTTAGATAGCACATTAGTAGCTCCTTTTAATACTTCAAATTCTGCTCCTTCTACATCGATCTTAATCCAGTTTACTTCTTCTTGCCTTATTTCATTTAATTGCAATAAATAATCTAACGTGTTAGCATTTACTTCTACAAATTTTTCTTGAGTATTTATCCAATTTGGCATTATAGTATTGTATTTGGTGAAGCCTGATTCTCCACTAGGCAAATAGAGTTTTATTTTTGTTTCTTTAGAATATGCTGCATAATTTAAAGGTGTAACATTGGTTAATTGATTTAGTTTAATATTACTATTTAACATTTCAAAATTGCTGGGATCAGCCTCAATAGCAACTACTTTTCCATTTGCACCAACTCGCTTTGAGCTTATTATTGTATAAAGACCTATATGTGCGCCAATATCTATAACTATATCTCCTTTCTTAGGAGTAAAACGTTTTATTATATCATCTTCGTGAATTGTCATAATTTTAAAATCATCTTTGTTAATCCTACAATAAAATTCGTAATCATATTTAGGTACTTTGAATTTTAATAAAGTGGAAGTGCCTGGCCTTAAAAACTTGAAAGTTTTATACCAAAAAACTCCAAAGTCAAGTCCTCGTTTAACATAGAGTCTGTCTCTTCTCTTTTTTCCTAAAGCTAGTCTAAGTAAAATTCTTAAACCTAAATAGATAATTTTTAAAAAAAACAATATACATTTATCGAATATAGTCATTCCTTCTGAATTTTTTATGAACCACAAAATCAAATTTAGCATTTATTGCATTATTTTGAAAATACAATACTTATATATTCATTCCTCAATTCCAACTACACTTATTATATTAGATAGATGTTATAGACTATAAAACACTCAAACTATATATATTATCGTCATCATGACAAATCAGTCACAAGGAAAGTTGAATTAAATGTATTTGTATTTATTAACACTTTTAAGCCATTGTACATAAGTATATTATAGTTGAACTTGATGAGTAATTTGCTTATCTATAAGATAGGAATTCGATTTTAGAATTCAGAGGGATATAATATGTGTGGAATAGCAGGTATATTAAGCAAAAGAAATGAAAATGTTGTACCTCTAGTCGGAACAATGCTTTCTTGCATGACAAATCGTGGTCCTGACGGCGCAGGAATAGCAGTCGCTGACTCTATCATACAATCAGATTCTCTTGCAAGTTTAGAATATCATGAGCTTTCTGGTAATAATGCTTTAGGTCATGTAAGG
>JAREAI010000247.1:0-4459 GCA_029240435.1 Nitrososphaeraceae archaeon
TCCCGTACTTAATGCTTTCATCACAGTCATCGAGGAACAACAATTATACAAGCAGGCTCAAATAGCTGAAAAAGAAATCAAGCAAGGAAGATATCGAAGCCCTTTGCATGGCATTCCCTTTTCAATTAAAGATATTTTTCATGTAAAAGGTATCAGATGTACTGCAGGTTCAAAGATATTAGCCAATTATGTACCTAATTTAGATGCAACTATTATTAAGAAAATGAGTAAAGCTGGTGCAATTCTTATTGGTACAAACAATTTAAACGAGTTTGCATCTGGCATAACTGGAATAAATCCATTTTATGGCACTTCTAAAAATCCATGGGATGTGTCAAAAATATCGGGTGGCTCAAGTGGCGGTTCTGCGGTTGCTGTTGCAACTGGTATGGCTCAGATATCGCTAGGAACAGATACTGGTGGCTCAATTAGGGTTCCTTCATCACTTTGTGGCATTGTAGGACTAAAACCTACCTATGGTAGGTTTAGTAAACATGGTTATTTTCCCCTATCTCCTTCGTTGGATCATGTAGGTAGTCTTACAAGAAGTGTCTGGGATGCAGCGGTCATAATGGAATATATAGCAGGAGGGTATCCTTTGGATGAAACCTCAGAAAATAATAAAATGCCTGCATATACGAGAATTATTGAAAAGTCAAATCTTGAGGGGATGCGAATTGGATTACCAAAAGAGTTTTTTTTTGATTACTTGCATCCGACAGTAGAACAGCTATATCATGATTTTATTAAGGCCTTAGAGTCGATGGGATCCATATTAGTATATGATTTAGACTTACACTATACCGGAAAATATTATACTTCATGGCGAGATATTAGGCTTGCAGAGGCTGCAGAAATACATCTAAAATGGTTAAACACAAGAGCATATGATTACAGCGATGAAGTAAGGGATATGTTAATACAGGGAACAAAAATATCTGCGGTTAATTACATATGTGCCTTAAGAACAATAAGAGAACGGATAAGAAAAGAATTTTTATCAATATTAAGTCACAAAGTTAATGTTATTATTGTTCCAACAACTATTATTCCTGCTCCCAGATTGGATCAAGAGACGGTTAACATAGGTGATGGCACAATTTTACAAACTCGTGAAGCACTACTTCGGAATACAATTGTATTTAATAGTACAGGTATGCCCGCAATTAGTATTCCAATAGGATTAACCAAAGATAATATGCCAGTGGGAGCACAAATAATTGGACCTCCACTTAAGGAAGAGATAATTCTATCAATCGCATACAACTATGAGGGAATGAACAATAGTATGAATAAATTTATACCTCCCTGTGTTACTATAGATAAAAATAATTTGTAGATGTTCCTTCTACATTAATAGAAGAACGAACTAATTGCCTCATACATAATGATAATAAAATAATAACAAACCTGGTATTAGATGATAACAGCTTTAAGTTTCTATGTATTATATTTCTATAATCACAAGTAAAATGGTTCTAATAAGACGGAAAATAGCTGTTGTTACTGCAAATATGTCAAGCTAACTAGCTAGGAAACTTTACTATGATCTCTAAATCCTTGCAATAATCTATATTACAATAAAGCAGATTGTTGACTGGATAGATTTGATTTCGCAGTCAAATTGTATAATGGCAGTGTCGACTATAGTATTGGCATTTACTGTGGCCCTTTTCTCTATCAATAATAGTTTGGCTCAAGAAGATCTACAAGAATTACAATCTTCTTTACAATCTTCTACTACAGCAACCCAAGGACCTGGAATATCGATAAACAATTCAATTGGATCAAATACCACAACAACAGTCACTACAGATGCCGCTCCCTCAGCTATTTCACCTCCAATCCAAGACAGAGTTACAATTGGATCATTTGGCGACGATAGAATAACTGGTAGCAATGAAACTGACATAATTATTGGACTATTAGGTGCAGATACGGTGCGGGGAGGCGCCGGTAATGATAACATTCAGGGAAATGAAGACTTGGACAAACTGTATGGTGAAGAGGATAATGATTTGCTCCAAGGGGGAGCAGCAACAGATCAGTTGTATGGAGGAATGGGAGAAGATATACTTTCAGGCGGCATGGGAGACAACTTTCTTGTAGGTGAACAAGGAAATGATAAACTGTATGGAGGAACGGAAGACGATATATTGCATGGAGGGGAAGGGGCGGACTATTTTGATTGTGGAGAAGGAATAGACATAATCATTGATTTTAATATAGATGAAAGCGACGACAATGCGGGTAATTGTGAAGAAATATCAAATAGATGAATAGATAGATATTTCAATAATTCTTAAATTAGTTAACTAAAAGGCAGAATTATCAAGTATGTCAAGATATTATCGTTATTCTGTATAATAATAGATATTTACTGAAACTAACCCGTAATCTTGAAACAAGATTATTGAGTTGTAAACTAATTCAATAACTCAACTAATTTCTTTGTTGAACTTAGTCCTGTTATGATGTGTATTTTATCATTTGGTATTACAAAGTGCTTTGCTAACTTCTGTATTAGTTCTCTATTATCCTTACCTCTTTCTGGTTTAGACTTTAAAGGATATTGTTATCTCGTTCCCTTGATTCTGAATTTTGTCAGATGAACTGAATTTGACAAATACAGTATACTTCAATTGATTGAACTACAATGCTGCTAATGGTCTGAAGATATAAAATTTCTTGTTTGTAGCAGGAGTTTCTTTTTCTAAGATCATTTCGTTACTCAGATCTGATTACAATTTGAATGCCATCTGGATCGGATACCATCAATTGATTCCCATAGGACTTTTGTTCCTTTTGCTTCTCTTCAGAACTAAGATGATGACTCTTGATAGCAGATCTAATTCTATTAAAAGAAGATATATCAGGAACGGTTATTGTAAAGTTTTCTAGTCCTAACACATCATTGCTGTGAACCTCTCCTTTCATACTATGCCAGGTGTTCATTCCAACATGATGGTGATACCCTCCTGCAGAAAGAAAGGCCGCACCCATTGATCTCCAATCTACAGTAATATCAAATCCTAATATTCTATGATAAAACTTGATTGATCTTTCTAGATTTGTAACTTTGAGATGCATGTGTCCTATTCTTGCCCCAATAGGAAATGCTACTGGATTCTTGCTTTCTAATCTATCCATCTCAGCTACTATAGACTGCAGGTTTAGTGGCAACGTATCCATCATGATATTTCCTTTAGAGTCCCTAGGCCAGTCTCTGGCTGGTCGGTCGCGATAGATTTCTATGCCATTATTTTCTGGGTCTCTTAAGTATAGCGATTCGCTCACTAGATGATCGGCAAATCCATCATAGTACACTTCTGAATTTTTAAGTGCCAAATAGGTTGAAGCAAGACTCTCTCTGTTTGGAACTAGTATTGCAAAATGAAAGAGGCCGGCTGAATGTGGAGAAGCATTTTTTGCATTTGGATCATGATGTAGTTGGAGAAGCGAATCCTCAGGGTAATCTATGTGCACAAAACCTAATTCATATACAGCATTATCATAATCATCTTGATGTCTTCTCTTTACCTGCAAACCAAGTTTTGTCTCATAGAACGTTACTATTTTGTCAATATCCCTGACTCTCAATACAGGGGAGCCTACTTTCTTGATACTGTGCATTTTTGAAACTAACCAAACATTGAATATGACTACAATATATTAAAAGTAAACAAGGGCTTCGAAAACAACTTTTTCATTTTAGGAAAGCAGAAGATGGATTAGGAGTTGTCACGCATCGTATTCTATCCTACTTTGACAGAAAAGTCTGCAAATTCTGTAGTAATGGGGATAAAGTTAATTCCCATCACAGAAACCCTGATAATATAGCTCCCAGATTCTTTTAATGTAAATGGTATTGTTACTATACCTTCTGCTGTATGCAACAAAGGTTGACCTGTCTGTTGGGAAGCCTTGTATATATCTGTATTGTTATCTTTTAAAATAACAAAGTCATAATCTACGTGAACTTGGACCGTATCTGTGCCTTTCTGGAGAAAGGTAACTTTATAGTTAGTTTCTTGACCGCTTTTAATTGGATTGGGTGTTGATTCTAATTTAACATCTAAAGTGCCACCAGAGGTTTGCTTTATGTCAGTAGAAATAGCATTAGTGGTTTGGGCAAATGAAAACAACAAACTACTGCAATATACTGTTATAATGAAGCCTGCAGTTAAAAAAATAGCTCCTTTCATATACAACACCCTGACAAAGACATTTATAAATTGTAACTTGCGTTTATCACTAATCGCTAGTGATCAGGATAACAAACACAACAAGATCAGCTAATCTGAGTACAAAGCAATTTTTCTTGTTTATTCTTCTTTTCCTCTTCACCGGCAGACATTCTGTCAGAAATAAATAGAATTATCTAAAATAAAGAATTCGTGGGCTATTAGTAAATTGATTCCCACAAAAACAAACTAAAAAAAGGATACTTAATTCTTGT
>JAREAI010000248.1:0-4453 GCA_029240435.1 Nitrososphaeraceae archaeon
ATGAAAGTAAAATAGAAGATAATTGTTGCACCTTTCATTGTACCTCTTCTTTTTGCTGATGCTTCTATTAGATAATCAATAATTCCTAACCTGTCCAATTTAACTATGGCTTGGCTATTTGCACAGAGTAATAGAGCTTCTTTCTCTATTGATTTTGCAAGATCAATATAGACATCTTTTGCTTTTTCATTATCGGTAATAACTTCATAAAATTCTGATTTTATATCTTCTTCAATTTCTCTTATTTTTTGTTTGCACCTATTGATTTATTCCAAAGGTTATCAGCAATATAGTGCTCTGCTGTTCTATGACTTCTTCCACAATCCTGTATAAAAATTGATGGTTGGATTCATTCAAAATTGTTTTAATAATCGTTCATCCAACAAGTCCTTGATTGTTATCGATCTATTGTTGGATGACTCTTTTACTGCTACTTGTATTAGATCCATTAGATTTGGACCACACCGTTTGGGCCCAGCAACAAGCGCTTAGCCAAGATTCATTAGAGAACACCAATACCCAGATAGCAAATCGCCTTAACACGATAATTGAGCTTTTGCAACAGGCAAGACAAGGAAGTATTATCCAACTATACCTCACCATAATAGTTTTCATGATGGGACTGGCATTTGTAATCTTTGGACTGTACATTGGTCAGGAGCATAAACTTTCTGTCTTTACAAAGAGACTCTATCTATTCGCTTATTTTGCACTTATTGTTCCTATCACAGTTATACTCCTGCGATACATAGCTAACACTCTGTTGTCTAATATGTTAGACGATCCACTCCTTATAGTTGCATTTATACTTCTCATTCCTGTTGCGGCCTCATATATCCTAATGATAGCTAAATTCAGGCATGACATTATGCCGCATTCTTAAGCCATTATCTCTTCCTTTTGTGTTAGTTTTTTATTTAGATATCAACTTTCGTAATAAGCTTCTGGTATGATCTCGCATTTTGCGATGTTAATTAATGCACCTCGTAACTACTCGTATGACACAATTTGGTTCATATGGATTATTGCAGCAGAACACTCGATCAATCAATCAATCAAATCTGACCATCTTCTCAAGCTTGGTTTTGTACATATTCAATTCGTCATGAGCATCATTATATCCTCGCTCAAGCAACAGCTTTATCGTCTCAGAAGAGAAATCAAACGTTTTGTTAGAAATAGTATGCTCATCATTCTGCCGGTTTACACGTATTATTTCATCTATTTGAAATCGCCCTTCAACTATGTCCTGAAATCGTCTCGACCTTACGAACTCGCCCTTGAATTTTGTCTTCTGATTCAAGAGATTATTGATTCGATCATCTTTCACGCCCTGCTCCTCTGCCATCTTTATTAGCGCCCTTACTAAATCAACATAATCAGACACTAGCATGAGCATATCTTCCTCTCGATCAGTCCTATCAGAAAAAGTTATGTCAGTGTTTCTGTTGAGAACACCGTCTCTATCAGTAGGAATTTCTACCTGTTTTTTAGGATGCAAATTGACTATACATGCTCCTAATCTGGGAATAGCATCTTTTAATCCTCTAACCCTGTACCAATAATTTCTGTGCAGCAAAACTAGCTGAGATAATGGAGTATTTGTCATAAGGCCTCCATCCCAAAAATACCGCATCTCTTTTCTGTAACCAATGTCATTACCACTAGTTACCTTCTCTAGGTCAGCCTCTCTAATAGTAGCTTCAGAGTTATAGCTTTCAACTTCTATTTTAGCAAAATCAAAATTGACTGGATAGGATCCGCTTGCTATAACATGGTCGGATGTGATTCCCTTGTCATATCGGATAACATGCTCAAATCCACTTTCCTTGTCATTATGACTGATGAATCTTCCATACTCTGTTTTTCGTGAACCATCTTCCTTGGGATAGCTGTCGAATGTCACCGGTATTCCTTCAGCAACGTCAACTGTAATCAGTATTAGTCGAGGTTGATTTTCTTCTTGGGTTGTAGCTATCGGAAACTTTGCAAATCGTTCTAGACTTTGTTTTAATGGCTCATTACTATACCTGTACCATGTATTATCTGGATCGTAAAACTTATTGTCATATGCAGGTAGATAAGGATAAAAGACAGTCGGTACTCCATATACCGCAAACTCTCTAGCTGAATAGTATCTTCTTGCAGCTTCTCCGGATGCAGTCTTTCCATTAATTGTGTGCCAGTAATCCCACCATGGTTTAAAAAATGGATTTGTTTCCACTATTGATTCTTTGGAAAGATAGTTCCAGAAGTCAACAAGTCGCTCTGCAGATCCTTCATAGGTCTGGTTCTCCACAACGTAACTTACCAGAACAGCAGCATTAATAGCACCTATTGAAGTACCCGCAATAATATTAAAGATAGGCTTTCCAGTTTTCTGTTGTTCTTTATCTCTATTTGATAAGAATTCATATAATGCTTTATACGCTCCAGCTTCATAAGCGCCTAGCGATCCACCTCCCTGAAATACTAACCCTCGTTCCTTTTCTGGAATATCCATTTTCTTCTTACTACTTTGCATACTGTTAAGAGATAGGAGATTAAGGATAAATAATCTTTGTTTAAACACACAGGCCCTCGTCATCTTAAGAACAGCAATCGACATTAACTTCTCAAAGGCGGCATTATAGATCTTTTGTTTGATATTTGATAATTGATAATTGATTTAGCAGGTATTGAGGACATACTTAAATGAGCCCAGAATTTTGTATTTCGTGGTCGAGAGTAGTGAGACGATAGTAACCTTCATGCTCAGTTTTAGCCTGTTTTTAATTGTCATCTCCGCAGTACACCGCTACGCAAGAAACTTCATCATCGCCGGGGTGACGATTTTAATGTTTCTTGGAGCAATCTTGCCATCGATTCCTTTTGTTGGTTTCGAAGTTGAAGAACTCTACAATATTGTTGAAGAGATTTCTCATATCATATTATTGATTATTATTCCAATTTTAATCTTCGAATCTGGACGCAAGTTAAAGATTGTACAGATCAAAAAGGAAGCCATACCAATCGGGTTCTTCGCAATTATAGGAGTAATAATAACTATCCTAATCATAGGAATTGGAGTTAATGGCGTATTTTAGATTCCATTTATTGATGCCTTGCTTTTTGGGACTATATTGGCTGCTACTGATCCAGTAGCTGTAGGTGTCATATTCAAGAAATTTCCAATTCCACATAAATTGAATATGATCATTGAAGGCGAGTCTTTATTTAATGATGCAATAGGAGTTAGTTATCTCTTTTAATGTTGTTAAAGGGATAATCTTCTCAGGCGTTGCCTTTTCATTGCTAAATGTGTCTATCTCTTTTATCTGGGCAATGGTAGGTGCAATCGCTCTTGGTGTTGGAATAGGCGGGATTGGTGGAAAAATTCTTAAAAGTGGAAGGCCGATGAGTACGTCGACTTTACCTTTTCCTTAGGTTTGGCTATCGGTGGCTATATAGTCGCTGACCACTTTCTACATGTTTCTGGAGTAGTTACCACTTTGTATACTGCGATACTAATCGTTTACACACACAGAGAGATTTCGACTGGTGTTAGAAAACTGTTTCATAAATACTGGGACTACCTCGGTTTCATCACAAACGGTATCCTGTTCTTCATTATTGGGATTCCTTTGATTGCAGTGGAATCAGCTGAAAGTATCGGCTTTCCACTGATTCTTATCATAGTCACTCCCTTTGTCATCATGATGTTATCCAGAGCTGTCGTAGTTTATGGAGGAAGTACATTTTTAAGAATCTTTAGAGTTAAAATCCCTCTCCAATGGCAAAATATTCTTACCCTTGGAGGGTTAAGAGGAGGTATGACAGTAGCATTAGTTCTCTCACTTTCTGCAGAATATGAATTCAAGGGTCTATTCATTAGTTTAATCATACATTTAATCGCGATTAATTTAGTACTAAGTCCTATTTTCTTAAATCAGTATCTGAAAAAATCAAAAATGACGTAGTCATACAGAGGAAGGTTAGAGAATCAACAAAAATAGCCAGGTCAAATACGGAGACCTTTCAGGCTAGTCACAATACCAAAGATATGGTATGCAAAGTACGTGTTCTAACATATTTTTTATTGTCAGTAGATGAAATATTCAGCATCAGATGATCAAATATATAACAGACAAGAATAAGCGTTTTAATGACAATTTTCTATGCACAAGAATTAACTGGAACTACCCGCAGGTGCTGCTCCTGACGTTGGATAGTTCTGTCATTCCCAGTAGGGACAACAGCGTTTTTGATAATATTACTTGCAATTGCTTTACTAATTGATGGTATTGCAAGAGTAGTTCATGGTATTGGAGACAAGACAAGCCGTCGTTGGTCAAGGATATTCAGAATTGCAGCAGGTGTAATAGCTATTGTATTGGCTATAGTGATAATCGCATCTCCTGTTATAGGAGCAGCTCTTGTAGGCATATTACTAGGAATAGCTCTGTTAATAATA
>JAREAI010000032.1:0-18499 GCA_029240435.1 Nitrososphaeraceae archaeon
TATTGATTTTGCTGTTCATAGTTTGAAAGATCTTCCGTCTGATCTTAACGATGAGCTAATCCTTGCATCGATACCAAAACGAGCAAGACCTAATGATGTGTTAGTTAATGAAAAAAAACTGAAATTGAGTGATCTTCCTAAAGGTTCGATTGTGGGAACTAGTAGTTTAAGGCGAGCCATTCAGATAATGAGAAGACGTCCAGATTTAAACGTCAAGCCAATTCGTGGAAATGTCGAGACTAGAGTCAAGAAATCGATCAGTGGAGAATATGACGCTGTAGTCCTTGCAGAAGCGGGTTTAATTAGACTTGGAATGAAAGATGTCATTGTAGAAAGGTTTAATATTAGAAGTTTTATGCCATCACCTGGCCAAGGCGCAATAGCAATTATCTGTAGAAAGAATAATCATTCATTAATTAGACTCCTGAAGCGCATTGAGGATAAACAATCTAGAGCTGAGGTTGATGCGGAACGTGGGATGTTAAGTAAAATAGAGGGAGGATGCAGATTTCCTGTTGGTGCCATTGCACTTACCAACTCTGACCGCAAGAAAATAACACTGTATGCATCTGTGTTTTCAGCGGATGGGATTAGATCTATCAGTCTAAAAAAGAGCGGAAGTATAAAAAATCCCCTTAAACTTGGAACGATGGTTGCTGAGATGCTTATAAAAGAAGATGTTATAAAACTCTCAGAAGACTGGCGCGATGCAGTGGAAAGGTGGAATAAAAAATGAAAAACATGGGCAAAGTGTTCATTTGCGGCGCAGGACCCGGTGATCCAAAGTTAATCACCGTCAAAGCAATGGAACTTTTGAAACATTGTGATGTTGTACTTTATGATAGATTAGTTAGCAAAGACATTATTAATCAAATTCCTGCTGAATCCGAAAAGATCTATGTTGGAAGAGCAGTAGGCGATTCGACAACCCATCAGGACAATACAAATATTCAAATGGTGAAGCTTGCTAAACAAGGAAAGAGGATTTTGCGACTGAAGGGGGGAGATCCATTTATCTTTGGAAGAGGAGGAGAAGAGGCCGAATTTCTTTTTGATAATGGTATTGACTTTGAAATAATTCCTGGAATTTCTTCTGCTATAGGGGCTGCTGCTTATGCTGGGATTCCATTAACACATAGGCAATATGCATCGTCTCTTGCAATTGTTACTGGTCATGAAGATGAGAATAAGGCTGAATCAATTGTCAAATGGGATAGATTAGCAGATGCTGCAGATACCATTGTAATACTCATGGGAATAGAGAAGTTGGAAAAGATTTGCTATAATCTGATAGATGCAGGAATGAGTAGAAATACAGAGATTGCCATAATTGAAAATGGAACTCTTAAAACACAAAGAGTCATCAGCGGCACTCTTATCGACATTCTACATAAAGTTGAATATTCTAGGGTCAAACCGCCTGCCATTATTGTAATTGGTAAAGTTGTTTCATTGTGCAAAAAGATTGCATGGTTTGGTAAGTGACCTATCTGTATCAAAGTTTAGTTAATAAAATACTTGCAATAACAAGAAATGATGCTGATTCTGAGGAATTTTCACACCTTGTCAAAATGGAAGGCGGTAAGACTATCGCCTTACCTACTATAGAAATAGTGCCAAGAGATCCTAAAGTTATTTTAGAGTTTATCAATGAGATAAACGAAGAAGAATATGATTATTGTGCATTTATGAGCCAGTGGGCTGTGAATGTATTATTTGACCTCGCAAATACAATGAAGAAAACTGATCAGATTATCTCTCTATTAAATAATAGAACTATTATAGCAGTAGGACCAAAAACCAGAGAATGTCTCGTTAACCGCGGAATAAATGTCCATTTGATGCCAGAAAAATATTCTGCCAAGGGAATGGTGGAACTATTCACAAAAATGAACCTCATACCACAAAGAAGAATTATCATTCCACGAAGTAGTGCATCAAATGACTTCATTGCTAGAGATCTGGGCAAAATTGGTATAAAAGTAGACGAACTATTCTTGTATGATGTCCGAACTGCCAATATTAATGTCATTTGGAAAGATTTTATTTTGCTCTTAGAAAAAAAAAGAGTAGACGCCATTATTTTTACAAGCTCCTCTACAGCTTTGTCATTTTTTGAAATCATGGAAAGTATGTCATCCTCTGATGTCCGATCATTAATCAGAGAAGTAAAGGCGGTAATAGCAATAGGCCCCTTCACCCAGGAAGAATTGAGGAAAAAAGGCATCCACTCGATTGAGTCTAAAATCCACACGATTAGAGGTACTTTTGAGCTGGCTAAGCATATCCTGAACTAAGGTTAGTATATAGTGCTCTTTTTAGTCATTATAAGGACTTATTTGGTATTTGCTAAGTGCTTTATGCTGAGCGTACTGTCAGAGAGAGAGATATATATATATAAAACATAACAGCGTTATACATACATATGACTACAGAAGAACTGAATATGGATTATAGTAAGTATGACTTTAAGGACTCTACGGAGCTTTATGTATTTTTAAGTAAAAAAGGTCTCTCACGAGGCACTGTTGAAGAGATTAGTAAAATGAAAGGTGAGCCTGATTGGATGAGAGACTTTAGGTTGAGATCATATGATGTCTTTATGAGCAAGCCAATGCCAAATTGGGGTGGAGATATTTCAAAAATTGATTTTCAGAATATATATTATTATGCCAAAGCATCTGAAAAACAAAGTAAAAGCTGGGATGATGTTCCAGAATCTGTAAGAAATACCTTTGATAAGCTTGGCATTCCAGAGGCAGAAAAGAAGTTCCTAGCAGGTGTAGGCGCTCAGTATGAGTCGGAAGTAGTATATCATAATCTAAGAGAAGATCTTCAGAAACAAGGTGTAATTTTTGTCGATACAGATACTGCAGTTAAAGAATATCCAGAACTTATGAAAAAACACTTTGGAAAGGTCATCCCACCAGAAGATAATAAATTTGCAGCATTAAATAGTGCTGTTTGGTCAGGGGGATCCTTCATTTACGTTCCACCAAATGTAAAAGTCGACCTTCCTTTGCAGGCATACTTTAGAATTAATGCAGAAAATATTGGTCAGTTCGAAAGAACTCTGATTATTGCCGACGAGAATGCAGAAGTTCATTACATTGAAGGATGTACTGCACCAGTTTATACTACCGAATCATTACACTCTGCAGTTGTAGAGTTAATTGCAAAGAAGGGTGCCAAGATTAGGTACACTACAATCCAGAACTGGAGTAAGGATGTATATAACCTCGTAACTAAGAGAGCATATGCATATGAGAACGCCACAGTTGAATGGATTGATGGAAATATAGGTAGCAGACTGACCATGAAATATCCAGGTGTCTATATGTTAGGAAAGAATGCTCATGCAGAAGTGGTGTCAATAGCTTTCGCAGGCGCCCGTCAACATCAAGATGCAGGTGCAAAAGCAGTACATCTGGCACCAAACACAACCTCCAGAATTACAAGCAAGTCAGTTAGCAAAGATACTGGTAGAACAACATATAGGGGACTATTGCACGTTGCAAAAGGTGCTACAGGTGTAAAATCTAACGTAAGATGCGATGCATTGCTATTAGACGAAAATTCGAGAACTGACACATATCCCTATGTAGAAGTAAATGAAGAAGATGCAACAATATCACATGAAGCAAGTGTAGGAAAGATTGGAGAAGATCAAATCTTTTATCTGATGAGTAGAGGATTTTCAGAGTCTGATGCACTATCACTGATCGTTGGGGGATTCATGGAGCCGTTCACAAAAGAATTACCAATGGAATATGCGGTAGAGTTAAACAGACTTGTAAAGCTTGAAATGGAAGGCTCAGTAGGTTAAGAGTACACACACACTCTTTTTCTTATTAAGGAATGATATAGCTGGTTGGTTATTTTATCTACTATTAACAGTCAGCATATTAATACAATAACAACAGAAAACAGAGAGCCAGATTGGTTGATACGCATGAGAGAAAAAGCATTATCCAATTATGAATCACTGCCTGTCGAAGTTTCACCCCTTTATAGTAAATACTCCGATGCCAACCGTTTGAAGCCAGAATATATCCATCTGCCAGATAGGACTATAAGGTCAGAGCCATACAAAGATCTTGTAGATAGACTCGATGAATTAGAACATGGTACTGGTATATTACAAATTGGCTCTTCAATAAATCGAATATTTATCCCTGATAAAATTGCAAAACAAGGGGTTATTATATCCGATTTAAAAGAAGCGATAATACAGCATGAAGATCTTATAAAGGCAACGCTATCTGCTAATCAGTTGGAGTATACTGAAGACAAATTCCTTGCATTAGAAGCTGCTGCTTTTCAATCAGGTATTTTTATCTATATTCCAAAAAATGTAATTATAGAAGAACCAATAAGAATTGTAAATTCACTGGCAGACAATGGGATCTCTTCAATAGGACGTAATATTGTTGTTGCAGATATTAGCTCTAAAGCGACAGTAGTTCAGGAGATTTATGCGCCACCCAACGCGACAAATAATAATATTCAACAGGCTTACTTCGAGTTAGTTGAATGTCATGTACATCCTAATGCTCGTCTTGAAATGGTAACACTGCAAGCGATGAGCGGAGATACCATAAATTTCTCAAATAGGAAGGCTTTCATCGATAGAGATGCTAAAATGTCCTGGTATTTAGGGATGTTTGGCACACAGTTATCAAGATATAAAATTGACAGCATAATGAAAGGTCCAGGATCGTCTGGCGAAGATGTTGAAATCATCTTCGGTATCGGAAATCAATCATTCGATGTTACCTCTAATTTGATTCACCTAGGTCATAACTCAAGAGGAAGAGTACTTGTCAAGTCTGTTATGAAAGATACTTCTAAATCGTTGTTTAAAGGCATGATAAAAATAGAAAAGAGTGCCAAAGCTGCCGAGTCTTATCTTGCTGGTCATGCAATTCTGCTAGACAAAGGTGCTAAATCAGATGCCATTCCAGGACTTGAGATCCAAACTAATGAGGTAAAAGCAACCCATTCCGCATCAGTAGCACAGTTGGATGAATCCCAGCTTTTTTATTTAATGTGTAGAGGATTAAGTAGAGATGGAGCGAAAAGAGAAATCGTTAACGGTTTTTTGGAACCATTATCAAGAAAGATGGGACCAACTATTAGAGCATGGATCAATTATCTAATTGAAAACAAATGGTCTGGCAAATCGATAAAAGTATGCGAAGAGCATTCAATAAAAAATGGAGATTTAATGGATTTTGATTATAAAGATAAGAAGATACTTATAGCTAAATCAGAAAATAAACTATTTGCTACAGATAGGATATGCACTCATGCATACGCCGATTTGTCTACTGGATTTATGAACGAGGAGGAAAAGACGGTCACATGTCCTTTGCATATGTCTATCTTCAAATTAGAAGATGGAGTTCCGCAGAATCTCCCGGCAGAAGAACCATTGAAAACTTACCCGGTCAAGACAGAACAGAGTTGGGTTTATATTTTTGTAGAATGACTCACTATATGACGAGTATAACAATAATTTATGATTTTACGTTTTGAATGGCGTTTGACGAAACGCTTTTCCTGAATTTTTACTTATCAGAATATATATTTACGGCAAACAAGTACAATGTATGGCTAACCACGAAACATCTCAGAAAGACATTCAAAAAAATAGAGAGAGATGTCGTAAGATTATTGAATTATCACCAAAGATACGTTATGTTGGAGTAATAAATAAATTCGGCAGGACTCTGGCTGGACAGATACGTAATGGAGTAACACCATTACTGCAGCCCGATGAAGTAAGAAATGAGTGTTTTATAGAGGCTACAAGGTTCCAGTTAAGAAAAAACTTTGAATCTTCTATTGGAAAAACTGAGTTTACGTTAACCCTTAATGAAAAGGTCAAAACTCTCACATTAGCGAATGAAAGTAATTTTTATTATATCACTATAGAGAAAGATACTATAGAGACAGATGTCGAGAAAATCATAAAATCTGTCACGACATTATTAAATAATCTTTATGATTAAATTTTGTCGTAAGATTAATGTTCGAAATATAAATACATTATGTGATTTATCTCTAGAGTATTGAGATGTACACGTATCTAATATCAGTAGGGAGCGTTTTTTATTTTGCGAAAGCCTTGAGTTTGCCTCGCATTTCCCTATCTTTGGAAATAGATGGATGATTTGGATCTGCGAGCACTATTTCATACCAGAGATACATTCCGTCCTTATGCAAGTAATAAGAACCTAATACCTCCAAATTTGGGAATCTTTCGTTTACTCTTCTTTCTGCCACTTTTCGCATACTTATTCCTTGTTTAATATGGACGACACCAATATGTTTAGGACGCCTACCTGCTACAGGTCTCTGCTTTCTCATACCCCCTCTGCCTAATCTTGCACGAACAACAATGATACCTTGTTTGGCTTTGTATCCCAATCTGCGTGCGCGATCAAGTCTGCTTGGTCTTCGAACTTTGATAATGGCTGGCTCTTCTCTCCACAGAACAGCTTTGGACCTTAGTTCTTGACTATTTAACTTCCACATATTTGTCCAAGTATCAGCCATATAACTACGCATATGAAATGGCTATTAAAATACCCTTAATATTTGTATATAGAGATTCTAATACCATAATTAGTATGATGCATCTATTATTAGAACAGAATTAATTTGAGATTTAAATAATCCATTGCTAAATTTTTTCTTAATTCTTTATTGGTAAAGCTTGGATTTTAAATAACCCCCCGGATTATTTGTATAATTTTCTCAGCAATTACGATCGATGTAAGTTCTTGCGCCTCTTTCGTTTGGGCACCTATGTGTGGAGTACAAATCACGTTAGAAAGTCCTATAAGAGGATTATTTAATGGCGGCTCTGTTTCGAAAACGTCCAATGCCGCACCAGCAATACTACCATTACATAGGGCGTTATAGAGCGCAGTTTCGTCGATTACACCACCACGCGAAGCATTAATTATATAAGATGTTGATTTCATATTCGAGATTAATTCTGCGTTAAATAGATGCTTTGTTTCTTCTAATAGAGGAACATGGCAAGTAATAAAGTCGGCACTTTGGACCAATGTGTTGAGATCAGTTACAATTAAGCCTACTTCTTTGATGTAATCGCGATCTATTGGATAGGGGTCATATCCAATTAAGTTCATTCTTAATGCCTTTGCAATACGTCCTACATTCCGGCCTATATTTCCTACACCAACAATACCTAGGTATTTACCGCTTAGCTCTGTGCCCATCAAATTCTTCTTTATCCATTTTCCTCTTTTCATTTCACTGTCGGCAAGAGGAATACTTCTAGCAAGAGATATCATATTGCCTACAGTAAGCTCCGATACAGCATTGATGGCCGCCTCAGGCGCATTGACAACTCGAATTCCTTTTTCTTCTGCTGCAGTTACTTCTATATTGTCTAGACCTACGCCAGCTCTAGCTATAATTTTTGCATTACTTGCTGCTTGAATAACTTCCCTGGTAATTTTGGTTCTACTTCTGACTAAAATGACTTGATAGTCTTTAACAATAGAGAGTAGTTCATCTGTTAAAATGTTCGGTTTGTAATCAACTTTCATTCCTGCTTTTTTTAAAATGTCAATTCCAGTCTGATTGATCGAATCACAAATAAGAACACTACCACTTACTTGCACATTGGTTGGGCATTAGCGTAGCAATATAATTATTACTAGTAAGTTTTCTGGTTTATTAGAAGTAAATAAAGGGCTATTGATCTGTTCTCCATTATAAAGCGAGGACTTTTTAAGGAGTTTTAAGTGAACATAATAAATTAGAAGCAACTATAATAAAAGTGGATAAGAGTGGACTTTGGTAAATTCAATAGTTCTCTAATAATAATGCATCTGCTATCTCTTATTGACAATTCTAGAATGGTAATTGGATGAGAATAAAATTAAAAACACATTTATTTTTAACCAGATATTATTTGTACATTCGATGATTGTTTTGAATTGTCCAAATTGTTCAAATGCAATGCAAGAATCAAAAAAATATGAAGTAGATATCGATTATTGTCCCAGATGTAAAGGAGTATGGTTAGACAGAGGAGAGATAGACAAAATAGCAAATGTTCAAAGTCGATATGAAGAACAACACTATCAAAAATATCATCGTGGTAGCACAGAATATGACGATGATGATGATGATTACTATAATAGACGAAGAAAAAGAGGATTTTTAGGTGATATATTCGACTTTGACTAAACCAGTTTTCATTTGTTTTGTTTGCTTCTAAATAATATCTATATGGAAAAGGATCTAGATTTATGATACTTTTAATGACAAAAATTTTATTTGATGCTGAAAGTATATTGTGCTATTTTAGATCAACTAGAATTGAATTAAATTATATTATTTCAGACCAATAACTTTCGGAATATCTATTTAATCCCTCTTGGTCTTCACTTATTGTTTTATCATCTTTTTTACCAATTAAATTAGATGAACTAACATTTGCCATTGTTACTTCGAATATACCAGTCTCTCCTTTTTCTATTTTATTCAATCTCTTATTCATCTCCGCTGCTACTACGTCCTTTGGTAAACCACTATGACTCATCTGATTATGTGCTTCAATCATTAATTTCACTGCATCATCAATAGAAATTCTATCTTCTTCATAAGATGAAGATATTCGTCTACAAATTGCGTTAGCTTGTGTATATATTTGCTTATGCTCGCACTGGGTATTTTGCTTTACCATATTTCGCAGCATAGCACGTCTCTGCAAATTTATTATTACCAATTTGTTGTATCGCTTTCTAAGAGTAGTAGTAGTATCATTATTATTTGTAGACTGGGTACCTTTAGAGGAGGACATGGTGTGCGATTTTCCATCCATTGAGATCAATTTTTTATAGAATGCTTTTAATATATTGGTTTTAGTATTCTAATAATTGAAACATCTACAATAGTATTATTGTAAGAATAATTGACTTTTTTCGCTTACGATTTAGATTTTGCTATAACGTCACCTGTTACATGATCCACAAAGTATCTATTCTGGTTTTGTTTATTTTTAATTTCCCATGCAAAATGATTTCCAGTTGTTATTGTAGGCTCCGTTGTATCAAGGTATCTTCCTATTGCGTTAGAAGAAATATCAGAATCATAGATACTTCCATCTCCTTTGATGTATACGTAATTCGATGAAAAATCATCGAAGCTGTTCTGTGTTAAGTTTTCTTGTTGGATTATAATTGAGACTGCGATCTGTGAAGAGATCGGTAATCGACTCAACGATGGTCGAGTTAAAGAATCTTGTAGTGCCAAATAAGTTAACAACATTACCCCTATACCAAATGATATTGATATAACCATTTTCTTATTCACCATTCTCCATCATTTGTGCTAAATATCCTTTATCAAATGTTGTATAAGTTATATTACTTTATAATCATAATGACAATTAAACTATAATCCTCATTAGAAACTCATTACTAATATCCAAGTCTCTTACATTATCTTGTTATAAAAGAAAAAATTGTCATGCTTCCATTTATTCTTCTCGCATTATGAAGCCTTCTTGAAATATCTTCTCTTAGACTTGTTATATTCTTGTCGCAAATATTCTCCTCATCAATTATAAGAGAAAAATCCTATGAATATCTTTCAAAAGTGATGGACATATTATATATCATCAAAGTCTAATTAAAATAATATGTAAACAGGGTATGGAATACCATCCCATATCATGTTTTTTTTAGGTTAAGGATATTATCCTGGGAGAGTGCATTATCAATTTGTTCTTCTGTCATCAAACCCATGCTTAAAACTAATTCTTTTATAGTCTTATCTGTTCTTAACAATTCTTTGTAAATTTCTGCTGCCTTTTTATAACCAATATAGGGAGTTAGCAATGTGACAAGAATTGGGCTTTTTTTCACATACGACTCTAACTTTTCTCTATTATCTTTTAAGCCATCAATCATATTTGCTGCAAAAATAGGAATGAAGTTCTTCAGCATATCTGTCGAATCCAAAACACATTTTAACATTCCAGGCAGCATTACATTGAGCTCAAATTGTCCTGCCTGTACTGCCATTGCCACGGAAACATCGTTACCTATTATGTTAAAACAAATCATGTCAAGACATTCAGCAAGAGAAGGATTGACTTTTCCTGGCATAATGGAAGAACCTGCATGAACTGCCGGAATCAGAATTTCTGCAAAACCTGCAACTGGTCCTGATGCCATCAATCTTAAATCATTTGACATTTTTAAGAGTTCCAATGCCAAATTTCGAAGACTAGAGGAGCAGTTCGCTACAGGATATTTACTTTGCAAAGAGTAATACATATTTGGAGATGGTTTCAACTCTAAGTTAGAAATTTTTGAAAGATAATCTATAGCAATTTCCTTATATCCTTTAGGAGAATTAGCGCCAGTACCCACCGCCGTAGCTCCGAGTCCAACGTATTGGAGGTCTTCTATGGCTTCAATGATCTTTAGTTTTGATTGTGCCAATGAATAAGCATATTGTTGAAATTCACTTCCAAGAGTTACTGGTAGTGCATCCATCAAATGAGTTCTACCAATCTTTATTACATTGCAGAATTCTTCTGCTTTATTAGATAATGATTGAATGAGTTTATCTAGTGCAGATACAGTGTCATTCATGTTAAACAGGATGGCCACATGCATAGCTGTTGGAAAAGTATCATTACTTGACTGTGACATATTGACATGGTCGTTTGGGTTGATGATTTCATATTCTCCTTTTTTGTTTCCTAAAATTTCTAGTGCTCTGTTCGCAATTACTTCATTTGAATTCATGTTAAATGCAGTCCCTGCTCCTGAATTTATCGATTCAACAACGAATTGCTCAACTAATTTGCCTGAAAGAATCTCGTCACAAGCTTTTATGATAGCATCTGCCTTATTTGCATCAAGAACATGAAGCATTTTGTTAGCTTGTGCAGCAGACATCTTAATCATAACATATGCCTTGATTAGATTTAGGTGTGCTCTCTGACCCGTAACTTTATATTTACTCATAGCCCGTGCTGTAAAAGGTCCAAAATAAGCATCTGATGGAACCTCTATCTCACCTAATGAATCCGTGTCAATTCTGAAACATGACATCTCGCTAGGCACTAGGGATAAAGTGTTAATAAACCAATCGACAACTATATCAATCTATTAGATTAAGCTTTGCCATTCTTAGCAATCAACAAACTAAATTTAATAGTGCACTTCTCAAAAAATATTCGTAAATATAAAAATTAATGATAATAATTCCTCTTGACCTCTTTTGATTTCATCACTTTAAATGGTTCTGGCTCAGTTTTTCTTCTTCTCTTCCTTATTTCAATAAATTGTATTTAGCATGATCTTTGAATTAACATCAGATCTTAACAATCTTACAAGGCTTTTATTCTCATTTCTTTCTAAGCGATTAACATGGGTTATGTCTTGACTCAAACAGTTGGGCTTCTGACGCTAATAAATAGAAACGCTCTGTTTTCTCACAAGTTAGAAGTTTAGATATTACACTAGCATAGACATGACATATAAGGAATTAATCCTCCACCCATTTATCAGTCGCTATACGCGTGGAAGGCCGATTGTCAATTATGATAACATGTAATGTAGATAAGAATTTGCGTAATATTACATATACATACTCTGCCCTCTCAAATAAGAGGGAATCCGACTAAACTGCTTATTTTAGTTAATCTTAGTATGGTCTCTCCGCTCATCCAGATACTGTTTTGATAAAAAAGAAGAAGGTAGTGTCATAATGGCAAGAAGAACTAACGAGATCAAGTCAATGTGATAAACATCAGGTTTCTTGAGCCAGCCATAAGAGAGCTTTACGCAACATTATTAGCAATAAAATTACTTCATAATAGGTAATCAATAATCATCTTCTTCTTTTTTGGTCTGGTCTACATCTTTAGATTTCTTTTACACTTACAGTGCATCAAATCTGCAAATGCAACTGGAGAAAATATTCGGCTCGTGTTCGCAATGCTTTGTCTGGATAAACTATTCTCACATGATCCTGCAAGGGAGAAGGCTTCTCCTCTACTCCATTGTTAAGATTGAATTTTTATTGGTATCTTCTTAATCATTTTCTAGCATCATTTTCACTATCTGCCACATGGAATAGAAGCAATGGTCAGACAAATGCTTTAACTAGATCTCCATAGGAGAGAATTGTAACTGAAGAAGGGAAGTGAGTAAGGTTATACTATCCGACAAAAAAGGAATACGCGAGATAATTATCTTTGATGACAGGAATGAGAAGGAAGTAATCACTAGGATAGAGAAGAAAATCCAAAATGAGTATAATAGTGAAATCATTGTAAAGCAATGGATTATTGATGATTAGATATAGATGAATGACTAACTGATTAACTGATTAATCATTTACATTATTTTGATGCTTCATTTTACCTAATCTACGATTAAAATATGGTAGTTGTAATAAAAAAGTAAGGAGGATATGGTAATTTCTGCATCATTATTTTCCACGTTTTCTTTATGTTCTCCCTTAGAACCATAAAACTACCCTTATTAAGTTTTCATCATCTATTTACAGGAAGTTATGTCATAACAAATACAGCTTTATTCAAGCATTATTTTTAATAAAAAAATTTTACTGCGAGTTGAGCTGATCTTTTTTGATATATGAATGATATTAATGAAACTATGAAAGTGGCTATAATTTTCTTTTGATATTCTTCTGAGTGAACCTCTTACTTTCAAGACTTAATCGATATGTTTCAAAATAGGCTAAAGTATAGCATTGCTCTAATACTCTGTCTCTATAAGAATTCGCAAGGAGAGCGTTATCGTTCATTTTATTATATCTCTGTTAAGACTGCGTACTAGTAAAGTATCTTGAGAGCATGAATAAAATAATAAACATCATGGTAAAAAAACTATAGTGTATTTAATTTTAATAAATAAAGGGTATGTCTCTTATGATAATATGCATTCAGATTGTCTTTCAATAATATCATAAATTATATTAAATTATAACCTCTTTCGAGGTTCAAATTTATATGTATTAATTGAAATTTTTGATCTAAAAATTATAAAGCATTTTTAAACCTCTAGTTAAATCTACTATAAACGATAGCTCTACAGATATATATATATGGCCTTTATAAAGGCATTTCAATATGCCGCAAACCAAACCTATAGTAAGCATAGAGAACGTCGTTGCTTCTGCGACTATAAATCAAACTGTCAACTTAAATTTAATCACTCAGATCTTTCCTGATGTGGAATATCATCCAGATCAATTTCCAGGGCTCGTTTTCAGATTGAAAGCACCTAAAACGGCTACTTTAATTTTTAGTTCCGGTAAGATGGTATGTACTGGAGCAAAGTCTGAAGAGCAAGCGATCAAAGCAGTAAAAAATGTTGTTCAAAAATTAAAAAAAGGAGGAATCCCGATAGAACACGAACCTCAAATAGAAATACAAAATATTGTGGCATCAGCAAGCCTCGGTGGAAAAATCCACCTTGAGCTTGCAGCCAGGGTTCTTCCTCGGAGTATGTATGAGCCTGAACAGTTCCCAGGATTAATCCATAGAATGCTAGATCCGAAGACAGTAATTTTGTTATTCGCTAGTGGTAAGTTGGTTTGCACAGGTGCCAAGAAAGAAAGCGAAGTCTATAGAGCCGTTCATAATCTCCATACATTATTAGAAGAGAAGAATTTAATGATTTATGAAGGTTAATCTGTTTCTAATCCTTGGTCTACTTTTTGCTTTATTATTTCTTCTAGAGTATTTCTATCCAATAGACCTTTATCATGCAAAGCATTGATCAAGTCATTAATCGTAGCTATCGAAATAAGCCTTACACCCATTTTCTGTAAGTTCTCTTCTGCTCCCTCAAGCCTACTTATGATAGCAATGGCATCTTTAACAATGGCCCCATTCTCTCTAATAACTTTGATGGTATTACTCAATGATGTTCCAGTTGTTGCCACGTCATCAACTAATAACACTTTTTCACCTGGTCTTAAGTAGCCTTCTATCATTTTCCTTCCGCCATACATTTTGGATTCTTTCCTTACGTAAATTAGCGGTTTTAGCATTTCATAACCTAGCGCAGAGGCAAATATTAGTCCAGAAGTCGGAATGGAACCAAGGGAATCGAAATCTGTACCAATTTCTCTGTTTATGAGATCTCGTAAGGCAATTATTGTAAGACGGAAATACCTAGGGAAGCTTTGCAACATTCTCAAGTCAATGTAATAGGGGCTTTGCTTTCCACTTGCTAATGTATATAGTCCAAATTTTAGTAAGTTACTTTTAAGAAGGAATAATGCTATTTCTGAAACAAAATTTGGCTCCATGTTTTTCTTATTAATATGAAAGAGATTTATTTTAACTGATCATCAATTATTGGCAATGCCAGAGATATGGCTCAAATATGGAACTACAGATATAGTTCTTGATATCAAATTTGAAAATCTGCTTAAACATGTATCGTCGGATTATCCATTATTGACTGATGATGAAATTAAATCGGCACTGAAAGATGTCATCATAGGAGATAATACCTTAATTTTTGCATTATCCGGTTCTAGATCGGTTGCTAAAATTACTACAATGCTTTCTCAAATGGTGCAGTCTAAAGGTTACGAAAAGTTAACGGTGGATGTTTTGCCTGATGTCGCAGAAGCTCTAAAAATGTATATTACAGATACAAAAATTTCTTTAAGACGAATTGATTATCCATCTTTACCGGAAATACTTCATAGATTTCAAAATGTTATTTTTATCTCGCACGTAACTTATGATCCTCTATTCGGATTCAGCGGTACCCCTACACTAATCCTTCGCAATTTTATGAAGGACATGATGTCTGAAGCCTTCAAATCTAGACAAAATGATCTTCCATCCGTTGGTAATAAAGGAACTCCACTTCAAATTGCACTTAGTTCTTGTGAAAATATTCCAGCATTATCTATCGAAGTCGTAGCAAATTATCATGGTATTGCGGGGATTTATTATGGAAATATCTTACAAAGTTTCAATGACGCAGTTACCAAATTAAGCGCGATTTCCTCAATTAAGATAGAACCAACAAAGTCTGTAATCATCAGTACGAGCAGCGAAATCTCTCCGCATTTAACTCTTACAAATTCGCTAAATACGATATGGAACTCAAGCCACATAGTTAAAGAGGGTGGATCGGTCGTGTTGCTTGCTGAAAATAAGCAAGGCATTGGTGGAGGAGCATTACAGATGTTTATTGAAGGAAAATTAAATATAGAAGATGCAAAAAAGTGTACCTCATACATAGACGGTTTAGAACACCTCGTCTTCATTGAGGCGTTAAAACAGAAATATGAACTTGGTATCTTATCAACAATACCGCAATATTATCTTAGAACTCTGCTTGGTTTTACAACCTATAGCGGTACGAAAGATGTTTTGCAAGGTTTATTAACAAAGCATGGAAAAAATAATAAAGTTCTAGTAGTATCAGATGGGGACGTAATATTATTAAAGACTATGTTGTAGATATATATATATATATATAGATAGATAGATAGATAGATGGCATATGGTATTATTGTCATACGGATTCGTTCATTTCATATTATATCACTAAAGAAAAATTCTATCACGAACAACACCTTAATGAGTTGGCTGTCATTTTTAATATGGCTGATACGGTACAAGCAAGTACGAGATATATATATAACAATAAAGGGATGAAGGTTATCAAATACGAGTTATTATCTTTAGTAGAGCCATAATGGAATTTCTTAATAAAATAATGAAGATAAATAACATTAGTCTATACAAGATTATCTGAATCTATAACATATTATTCTCACTTTTATAAAAAAATTCAGGATGGAGTATTTGATAAGATTAAATAATTTGTTTTGTCATACTCTAATAATTGCAAACTGCACTGCGAAGAGTAGGTGATTATGTTATTAGGCACTGCGAAGAGAAAGATTTGGTATCAGTTATTGACATTAATATTATTACTCTTCCAGAACATTATTCTGATTACTTTTTTGAATCTATTTTAAGAGAGTTACCGGAGGCATTTATCATTGCAGAAATTGATGATAAGATCATAGGTTATATTATGTGTAAAATTGAATTTGGATTTTCTAATTTTAGAAAACTAGGATTTGTAAAGAAAGGTCATGTAGTTTCAGTTGCTGTATTACCAGAGCACCGAGGGAAAGGATTAGGGAAGGCTTTGATGCTTGAGGGCATTAATGGCGTCATGCATCGAAAAAGTGACGAGATTTACCTAGAGGTTAGAAAGAGCAATGAATCAGCGATCAAGATGTATCAAAAGATTGGTTTTCAAATAAAATCTAAATTACGTGCGTATTATAGAGATGGAGAAGATGCGTATCTTATGGCTTTAGAATTTGGCTAAAGACATCCAATAAATATGACCTCGGAATTCTATGCTCCTATGAAAAATAAAAGAAGAGGTAGCAGAGTTGCCGGCTATGCTCTCTTAGTTGTCTCTATTCTTGCATTTATTATTTACGCTTACCTTTTACTTAATACTGATTTAGGCATATTAATTCTACAACTAACCGTTCTTGCAGCAATCGCTGCTTTGCTTGCAGTCTTGGCATGGATAGGATACACAATGGCGACGGCTCCAACACATCGAGAAGATTGCTGATATATCACGGACTTGTACAGACATCAGATACTATCTGATAGACCCTAGGACCCACTTCTCTGACTATTCTTGTATGAAGGATCTCATGCCGATATTTATTGAATACAGTTTGTATATCGGACTCTGCCTTTTCTCTGGCAGTATTCTTAGAGTTAGCCTTTACGTGTACAAAAAAATGGATAACTCCTCTTCCGCCCTTTAATGCCAATACTGCAGAATCGACAAATTCACTAGACCGTTCTGGCAATGGCATCAGTACCCTATCACATTGGCCTCGGATTTGATCATGAATAATATCTTTTGCATCTCCGCAAAGGGGAAACACCCTATTTTGTACCCCATTCAGTTTAGCATTGATAATAGACATCTCATTGGCAAAAGGATTACAATCTATGTTGTAAATTTTACATGTCTTGTTCATCTTAGCAATTATAATGGAAAATGTTCCAACTCCTGCAAACATATTTGCAATAACTTCATTTTCAGAGGTGAGCTTTGCTATTCGCAATCTTTCAGTCGATAACCTAGGAGAAAAATACGTATTTTCTACATCCACTCGAAACTTACATCCATGTTCTCTATATTCTGCTATTGTATTATATTCACCAGCAACAAATTCCAGGCTACGTATTCTATAATCTCCTCGAACTGCAGAAGTTTGTGCAAAAACAGATTTTGCAGGCTTGATGCAATGAAGTATTGACTCTCCTATTATTTGCTTTTTTAACTTTAGAGAATCAGGGATCTTTACTATTACAATACTGCCTATCATATCAAAGGCTGAGCATACTTGGGATATCTCGTCACGTGTTAATGCCTCACTCAAAATTTTTTTAAGAATATGAGCCATAGGTTACGTAGAGGATTTTTTTACGAAATAATAATCACCAGTACTTTTCTGTGCTCTGTCAAGTCTACCTCCTTCTTTATTAAGCCGGGGCCTGCCAGTAATTTCATCTCTTCTATATGTTATAGCCAAAGATTTCAAGAAATGATTCATTCCATTTTCTTTGCTCATCGGATTACTTGTCGATCCTTTTATAGATGGAATGCCTTCGAAAATTATTAAGGTGTCTGCGACTATATCTATTAACTGCATATCATGATCTATTATTACTGCTGACTTAGCTTGTGATCTGACGAAGCGTTGAAGGAATTTTGCCAGTGTAATTCTATCTTCTACGTCTAGGAAGGCAGATGGTTCGTCCAATGCATAAATATCAGCCTGTCTCATCAATGAAGCTGCTACTGCTACCTTTTGCAATTCTCCTCCACTAAGATTTTTGACATTTTTGTCGTATAATTTCTTGATTCCCATTGGAATCAAAATTTGCTCTTCGACTTGAGAACCTTCTATTGCATTTTGATATGCAGTATACAATAATGAGCGCACATCTCCATCATAATCTTGGTTAAGATATTGAGGTTTAAATGAAATTCTCGCACCAATATCAATAGTGCCAGAGTCTGGTTTGTCCACTCCTGCTAGCATTCTCATAAATGTTGTCTTACCCAATGCATTGGCACCGATTATTCCGACAATTTCTCCTTGCCTTATGTTACCAGCAGAAATTTTAAGATCAAATGATGGAAAAGACTTTGTTATATCCGTATAATGAGCGACAGGAATGTCCATAATCATATCATCAATTGAACTTCTTATATCCAATCTGAAGGATTTCTCTCTAAATCGCACGTTCTCTGCAGGGAGAAATCCTTCAAGAAAGTTATTTATACCAAGTTTTGTACTTTGAACTCGGGAGACAATACCGTATGCGCCTGGCTCACCATATAGAATATGAATATAATCTGAGAGATAATCTAATAATGTC
>JAREAI010000249.1:0-4427 GCA_029240435.1 Nitrososphaeraceae archaeon
GGTATCACTTTGATTAGATAACTTTGGGAAGGTAGATGATGATTGCCGTAATGAAAGGTAGTAATAAAGGGTCAAAATTTTTACGGGTTCGGTGGGATTCGGACCCACGACATTATAACCCAGAGAAATCTTGACTGGTTAAGAGCCAGACGCTCTACCTGGCTGAGCTACGAACCCGCAGAAAATCAGCGTAAGCAGGCGATATTTAAATGAAACGAGAAACTAAAAAAGAACGTAATTATCGAGAAACTTTTGCTGTCTGTTGTTCTTTAACAAGCCTGACTATGACATCCGATACAGAGCAATTATATCTTTCTTTTTCTTTAAGAATCCTTCTATAAGCCTCTAATGTGATATAAACGGGAATAGAGCCTGTTCCCTCTAACAATGCTTTTACCCTATATAGGCCATTTTCCATTCCACTCTCTGCTATCTTCTTTATCTTTACTTTGTTCATCAATTCTCCAATTGGACCCATCGGCATCTCATAATCGACAGCAATGCTTGTCTTCGTAGTTTTCTCAGTAACCTCCTCAAATTGAACAGTAATTTGCCAATGCTTAAAAGGACCTTTGATCATCTGTGCAACAATCTTTCGATGCGGTATGTAATCAATTGTTTCACAATCCCATTCTAATTTTTTACCATCAAAATCGCCATTAATTCTAAAAATAGTGCCAACGCCAAAGCCATTTTTTACTTCTATTGGAATAACATTTAAATTCATATTTTCTGGAAACTGATCCGCCATATGTTCAGGCCTTGCAAAATAGGTAAACACTTCGCTAACAGGAGCGTTAATTTCAATACTCTTGCTAATGATGGTCATAGTCTATCAAAGAAAGTCGATAAACTGGATTTAAAGGTTTCTTATAAGATCGCGTTACTAAGCTTATTGTATTTATCATTCTTTTGATACCATATACCAACTCACACTAATAGCGATAACAAGTTAGAGGTATATGCGATATTACAAGAACTACTGGTCTGTATTACCCTTCACTGAAAAAAGAAAATGTGCTTTAGAAAATAATAGAGTTAACTCTGCAGACTCAGAAACGGATAATTCATGTAATATTAGATAAATATTATATATATTGACTATAACTTTCAAAACAAAAGTAAGCAAATATGTTCTCAAATAAGAAAAAGTTGCAAACTCAGGCCAATGGATTACTATTTACAATTTCGTTCAGACATTTTATTATATCATCCCTCGTGACAGGAACAGGATTATTGTCCAAATGACCTCTATCTGGCATGATTACATCGGCTGCTTGATCAAGTGGCTGTTTCAGTTTTAGGGGCTCAAATTTCAATTTCTGACAAATTCTTTTAAAGCGTTCATAGTATATTGACTTGTTGAATTTGTGTGCAACCGTGGTACAAGATGACAGGGCATACCCATGTGCGACGCCTTCATTTGAAAAAACATATGATAATGCATGACCTAATGTTGTTGATGAATTTCCAAATCCGATTCCAGATAGCATTGCTCCATATGGCAACAGATGTGGTTTATCATTTATGAGTGCATCTTCTAGAATATCGAAAGCTTCTTTGCAGAAGAGTTTTGTAAATGGATTAGCAAGTTTACTATCATAACCTTCTGAAGCTTGAGCTGCAGCATCACATGCAGAATTTCTCATAATATTAAAAGGAGTCCCAGGCAAAAAGTATGGATCCACAATTGCCGCGTCTGCGAGAAATTTCTCATCTTGTAATAGTTTTTTCTTGTGTTCAAAACTGATAACGGCATATGTTGTCATTTCAGCACCTGTACCGAAAGTTGTCGGAATCAAAATCTTCGGAATGCCAGTTACTTTGCTAAGATACTTACATACGTCCATAGAACTTCCTCCACCAAGACCAATATATGCTGAAATATTCCTTCCTTCATACTCCTTTCTTATTGTCTCAACAGTTTCAATTGCAGGATCAGGAGTGACCTTGTCATAAACTTCGTAATTTCTTATTTGCATATACTCTAACCACCTGTTATAAACATCAGGAGTTGTCGTCGTTATAATCAAAGAATTCGTTGGATATTCAAATTCCTTAGCAGCATTTTCGCCGAAGGCTATTTTTCTTGGCATCATTACCTTCCACATAAGAAAAGGAGGTAGCCTTTACCGTATTATATTTTACTGAATAGGATAGAATTAAAAAAGTTTATTTATTTATTTTATTGCTTATGAATTCAAAGTATTTGCTTATTAGGTTCAGAGGCACTATATAGCTTTATCATTAACCGAAAAGAGATTACTGCTGCTGACTAAAGCACAGAGATTTTTATGGACCCAGTTAATAGACACAATCAGTAACGACAAGTATTTCTCCACTTAGAGTATATAGACAGAAAGTCTAACGACTTGGTGATAAAATAGTGTTTTTTAGCAGTTCTTTAAGTACGAGTTATATGAGCCTGTTGTGATCTAATATTTGATGCTTGATAAAATATCATTCAAGCTGTGCATTTCTATGACTATTCTAATTTTATCTGGGTTTTTTTTATCCTATACTTCAACCTCATTAATACGTGAATCATATGGTCATCTTGATCATTTTCCTCATTATAATGGCGGAGGCGACGGAGTAGGACAATACTATGCATATATGGGGTTGAATCCAGAATATGCTCGTCCACATGAGATAACTCAAATTACATTTAGTATACAAGATTTCAACGGTAATGATGTCCGCAATGTGGAAACTATGGTTGAGATTTATGAAACCCTTAATGGACAACGAGTCGCTGCATATCCATGGACATTGCATAACATTGGTGATTTCAACATTAACTATGTATTTCCAAGGATAGGAAATTATCAGATAGTTCTTAGTATAGCTAATAATAATGATTCTGCCAACAATAACAATGAAGTAGATCCTCCAAGAAGCATTTTGGGTAATACTCAGAATTGCAACTGCGATAGAGCAGTTTTCAATATATCAATATCTAGTAATTTTGGCAGTATCTATAACACAACATTACTTATGGCGGTTACGGGACCGATAATTGTATTTGGTATTGTCTTGGGATTATCATACAGAAATAGAAGAAAAAGAAGAATGTATTCAAAGTTATCAGAAAAAGAGATACTAAAATACTCAATCATGTTCTTAGCGATCGCAGCAGGTTTGGTTCATTTAGCAATTTTCTCAGAACATGGCTCACGCCACATTTATTACAGTATCTTCTTGTTAGCAGCAGGAGGTGCTCAGATCGCCTATGGAATATCGTATGTATTAACCACTTTAACAAATGAATCTAATTATTACAAGAATAAAAATTCTGTATTGGTATATTACCGAAAGACAGTACTAATCAATTTGTTTGGACTGGTAGGTACAGGAGTACTTCTCGGATTATATACATACTCTGTTATCTTTCCTCCACCCCTCTCACCTACTAACGAGCCAGAGGAAATTGATTTAGCCGGTATTCTAGACAAATCTCTAGAGATATTTTTGTTTGCAGGAATTATATACCTTATGAAATGGGAAAAGCAGAGATCACAGAAACAATTAGTTGATATAAAATGAAAGGGATTTAAATCCTTGCAGAGGATTAGTTTATTCTATAACTTTATGAGTTTTCATATAATATTTTTCCTTTATTCCTTCATTTCTTTCTGCTTCGCTCAATAAATTATTGTTCTAGCAACACACTATATTGTTCCTTATATATTGATAATACTTCTACGATTGATATAACGAAGATAAAGCATAAATGAAATATTGATAAAATCATAAAAGTAATAATTGTACTAGGTAAAGATCAGCAAGCTAACTATTCATATTGTTTATTACAATAACGGACTACTGCAGCTATTTATTATACGTTCAATAGTTATTTATCGGTTCAGTGATGGGCTTTGTATTCTTCTATAATTTTGATGCTGTTCTTATCGTTTTATCTTCTGATAATTTAAAAGCCGATAGAACAGTTATTAAACTCATTGAAAACAATACCAGTCCAAGTCCAAGATGAATTGTCACTAGTATGGCATGCAACCGCTCGATTATAACAATAGCCCCTAATATTATTTGACCTATCACTGCAACGCTAGCAATTATTGATGCT
The DNA here is from genome assembly GCA_029240435.1 of Nitrososphaeraceae archaeon. Taxonomy (GTDB): domain Archaea; phylum Thermoproteota; class Nitrososphaeria; order Nitrososphaerales; family Nitrososphaeraceae; genus JAJNBK01. The sequence goes on from JAREAI010000249.1 coordinate 4,088, forward strand.
ATTTTCATTCCTCTTGTAGTGACCCTAGATTTTAATGTAAATATCATAGTGACAATGACTAGTAAGCCAGTTGTAGCAGCAATTGTCCTATGAAAATATTCAATGATAAAGTCTTCAAGCGGCACAAGACCAGCAGGACAAAGCGGCCAGTCAGGACAACTCAAGCCAACTCCAGAGGCATTGACATATCCTCCTACAAATATGAGAGTAAAAAGCACAGAAATAGTAGAAAAAGAAAGGATTTTGAGTATGACAATATCATTAGCTTTCATGTCGTGTTATGGTATATGTTATTATTACTATTGTACTATTATTTTGCCTGTCATAAATGGATGTACAG
>JAREAI010000250.1:0-4405 GCA_029240435.1 Nitrososphaeraceae archaeon
TAATAATTAGACTTCCCGAATTAATCCTTTTACTTTTTCTATAAACTCAGGAGTAAAATCCTTTTCAGTCATGCCATGTTCTTTTGTGGCATGCTCTTTTCCTTGTCTCATTACATCGTCTTCAGAATCTCCTCTCATTGTATAATCGCAATTAAAGCCAGCTTCACGACACGCTAATGTTTTCATATATCAAATCTATAATCTATACTATTAAAAGGTTAAGGAGAAGGTCAAGTACATTTATTAGAATAAATTATGGAACAATTCTGATGGGAAAATTAAAGTCATAAAGAGATATTGATAATGACTAAAGAGTCAGAGAGAGGAAATTAAAGACGAGACTCATCAATTACAAGATGAAGAACAAGAGGAATTGGATGGGATATAGGAGAGAGAAGGATATATGAGTAGTAACCTCCCTATTACGTGTTCTCTCAAGAATGGGGCTTATATTGATTAGTCTTTTGCCAATATCTTCACTCATTCAGTGACAACAACGTAAAGATTTATCCTCATCCATATGGATGTCCTAAATCAGTTTACTTGAAATTCAATACTGGGATGCAGTGCGTGGAAATAAATATTGGTTGTCAGGAATCATTTTATCCTCGTACTATGAAGAACTCTACAAATGATTAGAATATCTCTCTAAAGTTTTGATTATATCGAAAATGATTCTTTTTTTACAGAATTTTGTATATTTACATAGTTTGTAATTGGTTTGAAAAACTGGACAATTTATGTTTACTGCTAAATTTCAAGTCTATAATTGCTACGAGTAAAAAGATTCTTGGCAGCTGCAATTGATATTGTAAGGGCAGAGAAGATGGAGAAAGAGATTTTCTACCACTTGTAGATGTCCTCAACATTTACAATTATCAACATGGACATTACCATCCCAAAGCCTTTGCAGACTTTTGAACAGCATCATCTAATGCTTGTTCAGGTTCTTTTGAAGCAAAGAAAACTTCGTCAAGTGCCTGTCTAATATGATCAGCTATTTCCGGATACATGGGTATGCTAGGCCTGATGCGGCCAATCTGGATCATAGAGATCAATTCCTCATAGTATGGGATTGATCTACTAAGTTCTGATGAATAAGGACCTTCTCCTATGGGCACCTGTGTCGGAAGGTTTCCATATTTCGCCAAGTAAGGGACAAGTATCTTTGGTTCTAATATTATCGTGATTAATTCCCATGCCAAGTCCTTATTTCTCGATGTTGTAGGGATGCTCATTTGCCATCCTCCCATCAAACTTGCAGTTTGATTACCTTCATATGGTACAGGAAACATTGGTAAGAAACCCACTTTCTTTTCGAAATCCTGCTTTTGTTCAGTAGTATTCAAATGTACATGATGCTGTAATGCTTCTAACATGACCGCAAACTTTCTATCAAGAAACTCCTTACCCCAGAAATGATTCTTCTGCGGTTTTATACCTGCATTAACCTGCTCTTTGATAAATTCTAGAGCCCTGATCCCTTCTGTGCTATTATACGCTGGATACCAGTAAGTGCCCCTCGATGGATGTCCACTCTTCCACTCAAGTATCTCGCCACCAAGCATCCATAAATAAGGATAAAAAGACGTATCTGGAGAATGACCAGCAGCAACAAGATGCATTCCTTCTATTCCCTTATCTTCTAATGCAGCATTGAGCTTCTTTGCAGAGGCAATATATCCATCCCATGTCTTTAACGAATTAGGATCAACACCTGCTTCATTTAATAGATCCTTCCAGTACCACATTCCTCTTATGTCAGACCATGCCCAGATTGCATAGATTTTATCATTATACGTACCACCATCCAAATGCATCTCATACCACTCAGAAGTTCTTCCCCAAATTTCAGCACGACTGGTGAGGTCTGTTAATAATCCCTTTTCAGCAAACTCGCCTAGCCAAATTTGATCAACACTGATTAGATCAACAGGAGTTTGATTAGACATTGCTGTTAATAGCTCACCCCTAGTCTTATCATATGGATAAGTTGTATAGTTTAGCTGAACATCTACATCTGGATGTCTCGCTCTTAATTCCTGCATTGCAGGTTGAAGTAATGACTGCCATCTTTCCGGTTCACCCTGGTCTTCAAGCATCGCTGTAAGTGTGACTTGTCCTTTCTGGGCCGATGATGGACCAATAAGACCAGCGGTTGCTGCTATACTAACTACTAGTCCTGTAATAAGACAAAGACGAATAATTGAGAATCTGGTGCCAAATTTATGTCTGTTCATGAGCCTCAGAGATGGGATGTGTCCTTTAAGACTTTCTACTGATAAGTGTTGTGTTCCAAGATGTTATAATGTCTGTGTTCTACACATAAACAAAAAAACATGCAAGTATTGTTGTGTTGAAAAAATTGTGAATATCTTTATCTTCAATATTCTTCTATGCTAGCTAAAGATATATTGAGGATCAGGTTGTACTCCAAATGTTCTTCTTTAATTTCGAAAAGTTTAGTGTCTACTGTGAAGAAAATTCATAATAATATATATCAATTATTATTAGTCTAATTCCTTGATTTTGATCAAATTTATGCAGATAACGAAAGAGATGACTTTATGGTTATTGAAGATAGTTTAATTAATAATTAAACCCAAGGCCATAGTTGAATACCTCGTATTTTACACTGTTTTCTAATGATACCTTTAGCTTTTTCTGCAGCTTCGATCTCATTAGAGGAACTTTTGAGATATTGTAGTAGCAAGTCTTCGTACAGTTGTTTTGCGCGTTCTTCAGTAAATTCTTTATACTTTTTGTTATTGTCTTGGTTCTTATCCTTATTGTAACTATTGTAACTACTTTGACTATTATTTGTGTTCGATGTATTCAGCCCTTTTAATTCATCATATTCCTTCTTACATAGACTACAACTATCATCAAAAAAATCTGTATGGATAGAGCAACTTGTCATAATTCTAAAAGATTGATTTTATCCTATAATAGAGGTAGCTAAGTAATATTATGTTATCTCCTAACAAATTTTAACATAAAATATGTATGTATTTACATGTATGTATGTATATATATCTATATATATATTATTAGGTTTTCTCTTTTACTTACGGATGCTTTTTCATTATTTTTTCTAATAATATTATAATTTTTTGATACATATACTTGAATGCTAAAGCCATTGTACTTATACTATTGCTTGCTGCAAAAGAATCAGAGAAAACAAAAAACAATTGAGGCTGCACTCTATCCTATAATCGCTAATGCAATTTCGCAATATGAAAATGAAGTATCTGTTTCAGAGTTATGGAACTTGATAAAAGATAGTATTGATGGTACAGCAGATGAGAGGAAATCCAATGAATACCCATCCGTCAGATTATGACACTATTTACAGAAATACAATCACAAATATCATATGCGATAAGTTTGGAGCAAAAAGAAAATATATAAAAAAAGTGGATAGCATTGGTAGTAATGATAGTTATGACAATAACAAAGATATCACTAACAAGATGTTAAAACACTGTCTATATGTAAGGTAACAATTCATTAACTATCTTTTGAAAACCTTCAATATAGTTTAATATTGAGAATTTGCTTACACTATTGCTTATCTGAACTCTTTCAGTATACGGTGTATTAAAAGCAGTAGATATAATTTCGACAGCTTTTTCAAATGTGTGGAAATGGTACTTTTTTGGAACAAACTCTGTAGGTCCGCCTACGTCAGGAACTATTGGAACTAATCCAGCGGCCATAGCTTCTACTATAGATATACCAAAGTGTTCTCCTGCCACAGGATGGAAGTATACTTTAGCTTCTCTCATAATGGATAGTAGATTATTTAAGCAAACATCAGTTTCAAGTGTCACATAATCCTCCAAGTCAAAATCTATAACCATTTGATTTAGAGACAAATAATAATTCAAATCATACCTATAGTCGATATTCCCTATTATCTTCATCCCACTTCCAATATTATTTTGCTTTAGCAATTTTGCTAGTCTGATCGCATTTTCGATTTTCTTTTGCTTGTCTATTCTAGATACTACAAGAATGATATCATCTTCTCTCCTGTTTGTTGTTGATGATGATAGTAGAACTCTGCGAAAAGTGTCTACATCTACAGGTGGCCTTAGAACTTGAACTTCATCTATTCCTCCACCACTATCACTACTACTATCAAATGCCTCAAATATTGCTTTACGGCTAAACTCCGAGTTAGTAATAACTGTAGAATTTTTCATTAGGTTCTCATAGAAATATTTGACCATTTGGAAGTGTTTCTCTTTATTTTTGCTATCAGTATCATTATTTGATAAAGTGTTTTCTTGTTCTTGATTTTTTATTATCCTAAGATCTCTTTTAAGATATTGCAGATTTCTAGATTCAATATATTGTTTTGCCATAGGAAAATGGCAGTATGCAACAGAATTCTTCT